>NZ_JHVI01000015.1 GCF_000620065.1 Meiothermus cerbereus DSM 11376
CGCCTCGTCCCGCAGCCGCTGTACCCTGACCTGGATAAACCCCCAGCTACTGCGTACCTGGCTGGTGCGTTGTCCCACCCTCCTCCACCCCTTCGGTAGCTCCAGGGGGGGAAGGCGCCTGGGTCTCTTCCACCAGGCCTTGCATCAGCGTCCTGAGGAGTTCCGGGTTATGTCGCAGCATGGCCCGTTCGATGTCCGCCAGTCCACTCCCCGCTTCCAGGCTTAGTTCCAGGTCTTCCATGTACCGCTCAAAGGCTTGGCGTGCTTTCGTTTTCCAGTCTTTCATGCCTTATTCTGGCATACGGATTTTTAGAGATGCACCCTGGTCGCACAGCCAAGATGCTACAATTGCCTTATGGCTTCCAGGCCCCTGCCCACCAACCTCAGCCCGGAGGAATACCTTCGCTTCGAAGAGCATTCCCAGACCCGGCACGAGTATGTGGATGGCATCGTTTACGAGATGCCGGGCGAGTCGCTGGAGCATAACCAGATTGCGGGCAATATTTACGCTGAGTTAAGGAAACCGGCCAGGGCCTTAGGTTGCAAGCTGGCCATCGAGGGCGTCAAGCTCTGGCTGCCCCAGCTCAACCGCTACTACTACCCCGACGTGATGGTGCTGTGTGACCCCCGCGACACCGACAGCCACATCTTCCGGTATCCCTGCTTCATCGCCGAGGTTATCTCACCCCACACCGAGGCCACCGACCGCCGGGAAAAGCTACAAGCTTATAAAAGCATCGAGACCCTGCAAACCTACTGGATCGTAGACCCCAGCACGCGCAGCCTCGAGGTTTTCGAGCGCCGCCAGGGCTGGCAGGGCCTGCGGCTGGAGGCGGGCAGCGCACGGGTGGGGTGCTTGAACCTCGAGGTAAGCCTCGAGGATCTCTTCAGCCTGGCCTGAGCGCGAAAGTCTGCCCTGGGCGGTAGACTATAGAGCAAATGACCGCTCAAACCACAGACCTGGCTTTAGAAGTCCGGGCTTTCCTGCAAAGCGAGATCCTGCCCCTTGAGCCCATTTTCCTCAAACACGGCTTCAAGGCGGTGCTGCCCCAGCTGCAAGACGTGCGGCAGAAGGTAAAGGCTAAGGGCTGGTGGCTGCCCCCGTTGCACCCACCTCATGGCATGGGCCTGAGTCTGAGCGCCTTCGCCCGCTTGAGCGAGGAGCTGGGCCGCAGCCCGCTGGGGCACTATGCCTTCAACACCCAGGCCCCCGACATCGGCAATATGGAGGTGCTGCTCAAACATGGCACGCCGGCGCAAAAAGAGCGCTTTTTAGAGCCGCTGGTGCAGGGCGAGGTTCGCAGCTCCTTTGGCATGACCGAGCCCGAGTACCCTGGCTCCAACCCGGTCTGGATGAACACAAAAGCGGTGCTCGAGGGAGATGAGTGGGTCATCAACGGGCACAAGTGGTACACCACTGGCTTCGAGGGCTCGAGCTTCTGCATCGTAATGTGCATCACCGACCCCGACCAGCCCAACCCCTACGCCCGGGCCAGCCAGATCATCGTGCCCACCGATACCCCCGGCTTTCAGCAGGTGCGCAAAATTTCGGTGATGGGCGAGGCGGGTGAGGACTGGATGAGCCACTCCGAGATTCGGCTTGAAAACGTGCGGGTACCCCAGGAGAACCTGCTGGGTGCGCGGGGCAAAGGATTTGCCATCGCCCAGGAACGGCTGGGGCCGGGGCGCATCCACCACGCTATGCGCTGGATTGGCATCGCCCAGCGCAGCCTCGAGCTGATGTGCGGGTATGCCGCCCGGCGCGAGCTTTCCCCCGGCAAACCCCTGGGTTCGCGCCAGGCCATCCAACATCTGATTGCCGAATCGAAAGCCGAGATTCACGCGGCCCGGCTAATGGTGCTGGACGCTGCCGAGAAGGTGGAGCAGCAGGGGGCCGAGGGGGCTAAAGTGGAAATTTCGCTCATCAAATTCTTTGTGGCGGGCGTTTTGCAAAGGGTGCTGGATCGGGCCATCCAGGTACACGGGGGCCTGGGGATGTCCGACGACCTGCCGCTCTCGTTTTTCTACCGCCACGAGCGGGCCGCTCGCATCTACGACGGGGCTGACGAGGTACACAAAAGCGTGGTGGCCAGGGCGCTGCTCAAGGAGTATGGCGTGGAGGTTTCGCTCTGAATGATGACCGATCAGCCCACCCAGATTCGGCCCGGTGAAGAACTAGACACCGCCCGGCTGCAAGCCTATCTGTTGGAGCATCTTCCGGGTGCTAGGGGTAGCCTCGAGGTCTTGCAGTTTCCCAGCGGTTTTTCCAACCTGACCTACCTGCTCAGGCTAGGCGAGCAGGAACTGGTGTTGCGCCGCCCGCCCTTTGGGGCCAATATCAGGACCGCCCACGACATGGGGCGCGAGTACCGGATTCTCTTGGCTCTCAAGCCGGTATACCCCAAGGTGCCCCAGCCCTTGCTGTACTGTGCCGACGAAAACGTACTGGGGGCTCCGTTTTATGTGATGGAGCGCCTGCACGGGGTGATTTTGCGCACCCAGCCCCCAGCGGGCCTGACCCCCGAGCGCATGCGGGGGGTTTGCCAGGCGGCCCTCGAGGCCCTGGTCGAGCTGCATAGCCTGGACTATCAGAAAGCGGGCCTGGGGGATCTGGGCAGACCCGAGGGCTACGTGGAGCGGCAGGTGCGGGGCTGGATAGAGCGTTACCAGAAGGCCCGCACCGACACCATCCCCGGCATGGAACGTGCGATGGAATGGCTGACCGCGCACATGCCCTCCGAATCGGGTACAGCCCTCATCCACAACGACTTCAAATACGACAACCTGCTGCTAGACCCCGCCGACCTCACCCGGGTGATTGCCGTGCTGGACTGGGAGATGGCCACCCTGGGCGACCCCCTGATGGATCTGGGCACTACCCTGGGCTACTGGGCGCAGGAGGACGATCCACCGGGCCTTAAACGCTTTGGCCTGACCCACCTGCCGGGCAACCTGAGCCGGGCCGAGCTGGTCGAGGCCTACGCCGCCCGCACAGGTCGCGACGTGTCCAACATGGTGTTTTACTATGTTTTTGGCCTGTTCAAGGTGGGCGTCATCATGCAGCAAATTTACGCCCGCTATCAAAAGGGGCTCACCCGCGATGAACGCTTTGGTGTGCTCATACACCTGATTGGCGAAATCGGGCAGAAGATTCAAAAAGCCATAGGGACGGGAAAGCTCTGAGGGCAAAAAGCAGCGGCCTGATGGGGAATGCATGGGGGCTGGTTTATATCGGCTTCACAGGGATACTCTTCCAACTGGAGCACTCTTCACAAATATTGAGCTGTTCACAACTTGATTGCTTTGCCCTGCACAGCACAGAGGCAAAGTCTGCGAAGAGTGCGATATCCAATGAGGTGCATCTCTGTGAAGTCCAGCGCGCTCCCTGGTGAACATCCGCACCAGTGGTCTGACCCAAAGGGGTTCGCTGGGGGTGAACAGTCCCTGTTCAGGTAGCTACTCACCCAAACTCGTTAGACCCAGCCGGTTCTGGCCTGACCCGGAGCGGTCTTCAGAGAAATAGCGAAAACCGCTCCAACCAGCGCAGAGCTATCCGGCCCAACAGGCCAGCACCTCGGCCAACAAACGCGCGCCTACCAGCGCCCCCAGTCCGCTGTTATCCAGATTAGGTGCGAGTTCGACAAAGTCGAAGCCAACGAGCTGGTTTTGCTCGAGCGTTCGTCGCACCACCTGCAAGGCTTCCCCGTAGGTCAGCCCCTCCACCTCTGGGCTGCTGGTAGCGGGCATGATGGAGGGGTTCAGAACGTCGGCATCGAAACTGATATAGACCTTCTTACCTTTGGGTAGTTGCTCGAGTACCCAGGGCAGGTTTTCCTGTACCCTTTGGCTGCCGATAAGGGTGTGCCCCCTGGATTTGGCAGCATAGTAGGCCTCAGGATTGGTTCGTAGGCCGCGCAACCCCACGACTGTGATGTGCTTAAGCCCCGGCACATCCTCTACTGCCCTGCGAAAAGGTGAGGAGTTGGCGTAGCGGGTGGCGTTGCGGGTATCAGAAAAGTCCAGGTGGGCGTCGAGCTGAACGATGTGGAGTTCATCCAGGTCGTCGTAGGCCCGCAGGATTGGGTAGGTAACGGAGTGGTCGCCCCCCACAAAAACAGGGAGTTTTACCCGCTGCCGGAGCGTGCGGGCAGCATCGCTAATACGCCGGAAGGACTCCTGGTACTCCAGCTGGGCGGGGTCTACATCGCCCGCGTCTACCAAGGTGACGCCCCGTAAGAGGTAGCTTTCGGTCTGTGGGTCGAAGTAGCCCTCTGGCCCTGGGGCATAACGGCCCGATGCCTCCCGCAGCGCACCAGGAGCGAAACGGGCTCCAGGGCGATAACCCACCGCAAAGTCGTAGGGAAGGCCCAGAAGCCCCACATCCGCCTGCCAGTTATCTGAAAGGGGCCGGTAGGGTGCCTTAAAGAAGGTGGCTGGGCCGGTAAAAGCAAGCTCTGTGTATCGCATAAGCAGGGTTCCTTTTTACATTTTGCGGCACAACCGTTGGGTTGCACCTTGCTCAATCCCAATCAGGAAGTTCCAGGCTTGTTTTTTGCCGCAGGGAAACTCGAAAACATGCCTCTAGGTTAGCCACATTGTGGCATCCCCCGGCAGACATATCCTTGTTTTGGTGCAGCGGCAAAATAGCGAAGACCGCGATAGAGCGGCTGAACCCCAAGCCATCGGAGAGCCCGCTAGTGAGTCTGGCGATTGCCCCGATAGACCAGCAGTACCCATAACAAAAGGTGGACGCTCAGGGCCATGCCGCTCAGGGCAATCCCCCAGCCACTGCCCAGACGCCACAGCCACAGGCCCCCGGCGAAAACCAGCAACACCATCAGGCCCCAACCCTGGCTGTAGGTGGGACTACCGGGGAAAAAAAGCTGAACCGCCCGCCGCCAGGCCAGGTTGTTGCCGGTGTCCTGGGGTTTGGGCAGGAAGAAGCAAAGCAGGTGGTACAGCGTCAGCAACAGGATGATGACGGCAACGCTCCAGGCCCAGAGTGAGCTGGGCCAGATGGGAAGGTCGCGCCAGGTGGCGATAAAGTCTGAAGTGAGGCTCTGCAAGCCGCTCAGAGCCACTGCCGCAGCGATGATCCGTGGTGTTGGAACGGCCTCGCGCACGACCCCGGCCTCGCGATAAACCTGGGTCCAGAAGTCGCCTCCCAGGCCCAGGGCTTCCCGCACGGCTGCAGAGGAAGGCGCCCGTTGATAGGCCTGTGCCAGGGCCTCGGGCGTGCCACGCCCCAGCAGCACGTAAGTCCAGGGGGTGGCTGCCTGGTAGAGCCGCGCTGCTTCAGCGGGGTTCTCCTTAGCCTGGGCATAGGCCAGCAGGCCTCGCAAGGGGGCGGTGTTGGCAAAACTGCGCAGGGTTTCCAGGGCTGCGCTCGAGCGCAAGGTGGCGCGCATGAGGCTGTCCTGAGCCAAAAGGGCCTCAGAGCGGGCCATAAAACCCCAGCCCAGGAGGGTTAATGCAGCCAGCAGAAACAATAACAGCAGTAAGGTGCGCTCACCGATAGTGGTATAGGCCAGCACGCTGTGCCGCAAGCGCAGCAGCGGGTGTCGCAGCCAGCCAGCCAGCCAGCCTCCACTGGGGCGCACCCCCCGTAGCTGAGCCGGCAGGTACATGAGGGTCAGGTACAGCAACATCAGGCCATAAAGCCCCAGCAACACCCAGGTCGCGGAGGCCATGTTGGCCGAGGTGAAGGGGGGTTGCCAGCTTGCAACCTGGCGCAGGGCCTCGCGGTAACGCTGTTCCAGGTCTGGGCGGCCCTGGGCCTCGAGCCAGTCGACCTGTTCCCAAAGCACAGCTTTGGCGCCGGGCAACTGGGGTAGGTACTTCAGAAAAAAGTCCGACCAGAGCAGGCTTTGCTCGAGCCCCTGTTTTCGTGCAGCCCGTACCTGCATCAGCCAGGGCTCGAGCCACTGCATAACCCCCTGCCCCCAGGCCAGCTCGGGACGATGGCCACGCTGTAGCAAATCCCGCCCAATGGCCTCGAGGTCGGTGGGTCGAATGCTTTTTGTGTCGAGGCTAAAGAAATACCAGTACGGGCGGTTGGTGGTAGGGCTCAGATCGAGCGCGCCTGCCCCGGCAGCGCTTAGCGTATCGAGATATTCACGAATCACCCCCAGGCTCTCCCAACGGCCCTCGTAGGGCTTTCCGGCAAAAGCCCCCAGGCCCAGCCGCCGGCCATCCTCCAACAACACCGTTAGCTCGGCATCGGCTTCCAGCGCCCGAACCTCTGCAGGGGGGTAGTGCTGGGCCACCACCTTGCGCCCTTGAAGGTCTATTTCCAGCACCAGTGGGCCCCGGGCAATAAAAGCCCGCTGGCCCAGAACTTTTGGGCCAATCCACTCCCCCTTGAGCGGTAGCTTCCAGTCCCCCAGAACCAGCCCCTCGGGCGTCAGGGACGGGAGCGCTGTTTCTGGCCCAACCGGGGCAGCGGGCGCAGCTTGTCCAGTGCCAACTCGAGTCTGCGCTTGTATGGTGCGCTCGCCTACCTGAACGCTGATTTTGTACACGCCCTCTGCTGGGGGTGTCCAGGTGGTGGCCAGGTTGCCGTTGAAGGTCTCGAGGTCTACTTCAGTGGTGGTTGATGCAGAGGCAATCTTGAGGGAGTAGCGGCCCGGAGGAAAGTCTGCCCCACGTATTTCCAGGGCCTGGCCAACCTGAGCTTCGGGGGGCACGGTCAGGCTCTGGGCCAGGGCCATGCCAAAAAGGAGAATGCCCGCCATCCAGCGCATAGCGCTATTGTATTCCACAGCCTAGTGAGACCGTAAACACAATTTTTGCCTGGGCATCCTCTCCCCGCAGCGTTTCCAGCCGCCTGGTCGTGGCTTACATTAACCCCACCTGAAGCTTTCTGTTTAGGGTAGGTCAAAACCGACCCGATGCATGGGCAGCTCTTGGCGTAGCTTCAGGTGGGGGCCCCAGCAAAAAGAACTCAAAGGCATTTCTTATACCAGATTCGGTTAGTTCGTCACCGAACGGTGACGAACTAACCCGACCAAAGGGAGTGCTCTAGGATTCAAAAAGATAGCCTCTTAGCGCTTTTTGTTTGAAGATTATCTTTTTGAATCCGGTATTACTGGTAAAAAGCTAGATGCAAGCGGGTGCTGTACTATACTGAAGTTCGGGTCTACCGCAGGTAGACTTCTGGAGGTTTTGTTCAATGTTAGACAAAAAACCGGTATACCTTACCGCCGAGGGTAAAGCGCGGCTCGAGCAGGAACTCGCCTATTTGAAAACCGAAAAAGTGCAGCAGATTGCCGATGAGATGGGCCGGGCCATCGCCGAGGGCGACTTGCGTGAAAATGCTGGCTACGATGAAGCGCGGCGGGCCATGTGGCAAAACAACACCCGCATTGCGGAGCTCGAGGATATCCTCAGCCGGGTGCAGATTGTGGAATCGGGCAATGGCATCCCCAGCGAGGTACAGCTCGGCGTAACGGTGGAGCTCGAGACCCCTACGGGCCAGCGCATGAGCGTTACCATGGTCGGAAGCCACGAAGCCGACGTGTTCAGTGGCAAAATTTCCAACGAGTCCCCCTTGGGCCAGGCTTTGATGGGCAAGAAGGTCGGCGATGAGGTGCAGGTCAAGAGCCCCAAAGGTAGCCAGACCTACGTTGTGGTTGAGCTTGTGTACGCCTGATCTCTAGCGGGGAGTCCACCTGCCTTCACAAAGATGTGGTTTCTTGGATTTGACGACGTTCGTCGTCAAATCGGCATATGATCCTTCCCAAACCTCGGGCCCAAACCTCGGGGAAACGGGCGGGCTTTCCGCCTGGGCGCTTTGGCGTTAGGCTAGTCAGGTATGCGAATTTTGGTGGCTAACGACGACGGTATCTTTTCTCCCGGAATCAAGGCTCTGGCCTTTGCTTTGCGCGAACTTGCCGAAGTAAACGTGGTGGCTCCCGATGTCGAACAGTCCGGCGTGGGCCACAGCATCACCTTTCGCCGCCCCCTGCGCTTTAAGCACACTGCCTCGGCGGGGTTTGGCGAGATTCCAGCCTACCGCGTAGACGGGACGCCAGCAGACTGTGTGGTGCTGGGCAGTCGCCTGCTGGGCTGGCCCAATTTGGTGGTCTCGGGCATCAACATCGGGGTTAACATGGGCCTCGACCTGACCCACTCGGGTACTGTGGCGGCTGCTCTGGAAGGGGCCTCACTGGGCATTCCCTCGATTGCCTTCAGCCTTGATGCCTCCGGCGAAGAGCTGCATTTTGAAGAGGCCGCCCAGTATGCTGTGCCGATTGCGCGCTGGGTGATGAAGCACGGCTTACCTGAGAAAACCCTGCTCAATGTGAATTTCCCCAATCGAACACCGCGGGGTGTCAAGATAACCCGCCTTTCTACCCACCGCTACGAAGATTCCATTGTCGAACGGGAAGACCCCGAAGGCCGTCCTTACTACTGGGTTGCGGGCAAGCCCACCGCCGAACTGGAAGAAGGCACCGATTTCTGGGCGGTTCAACAGGGCTATATTTCCGTGACCCCCATTACGCTCGACTATACCAACCATGCTTTTGCCAGCGAGCTTGAGCAAAAGTTCAGGGTGCGTAGCCCAAAAGCGGTCCATACCAAACGCAGCCGAAAACCACTTTAGAGAAGAGGGTGTGCGGGCTGCTGAAGAAATAGGCTGCTGGTCTCATAAAAACCTATAATGTGAGCCATTCCTTAGTAGATTAGCCATATTTCTCATGAGAAATCCGACTACCCTACTGGTATGGAAGGAATGGATCAACCCCTGATCCTGATCGTCGAAGACGAAAAGGACATCGCCCGCTTTATTGAGCTCGAGCTCCAGGCCGAAGGTTACCGCACCGAGGTGGCCTACGATGGCATCACGGGTCTATCGCGTTTTCGTGAGACCAACCCCAACCTGGTGGTCATGGACTTGATGCTGCCGGTGATGGATGGCCTCGAGGTAGCCCGCCGGATCCGCAAGACCTCCAACGTGCCCATCGTCATCCTTACCGCCAAAGACCGGGTGGAGGACAAGGTAGAGGGGCTGGACGCTGGAGCCGATGACTACCTGGTCAAGCCCTTCAGCATCGAGGAGTTGCTGGCCCGTATCCGCGCCCACCTGCGCCGGGTAACCCCGGCCATTACCGGCGAAATTCGGGTCTCCGACCTGATCATCAACCTCGAGGGCCGCGAGGTCTACCGAGCGGGTCGGCGTATCGAGTTCTCTAACAAAGAGTTCGAGCTTTTAGAGTTACTGGCCAAGAGCCCCGGTAAGGTATTCAGCCGCTTTGAGATAGAAGAAAAGGTCTGGCCCGGCTACCAGGGTGGCTCCAACGTGGTGGATGTTTACATCGGTTACTTGCGCAAGAAGCTCGAGGGAACCGGCGAGCGCCGCCTGATTCATACTGTACGGGGCGTAGGATACGTGCTGCGCGAGGACTAAACTGCAACATACACACCCATGACCCTCCGCACCCGCATCACCCTGCTTACGCTGGCCCTGCTGGCTTTTTCGTTGCTGTTGATTGGGGGGTCGGTGTACGGCAGCTTGCAGTTTACCCTATACGACAACCTGCGCCGGGAACTCATCGAAACCTCCCAGACGGCCCAGCGCCTCATCCGCGAACAGGGCAACCTGGACGGCCTGCCGCTTACGGTTTATGGCCAGGCCCTATGGGTGCCGTTCCCCAATCCCACCCCCAGCGATATCCTGCAGGGGGCGGCCATTCCCATCGCAAAATCGCTGGCTATGGGTGACGCCACCCTGACCCTTTCGGAAAAGGGATTGCAGGAGGTATTGCGCTCGGGGGGGTTTTACACCCAGACCACCCTGACCCGCCCGGATGGCACCCAGATTCCCCTGCGAATGCGGGCTGAGCGCCTTGAAACCGAAATCGCTGGAATTCCCCAGGGCCCTCAGCTAGTAATCCTGATGGTGGGCAAGTCCACCGAGGGTATTGAGAGCACCCTGGCCGATTTTGCCCGTACCTACACCGCCACCGCCCTGCTGGTTCTAATTTTTGGCGGCTTATTAGCTTTTCGGTTGGTGCGACAGGCGCTCGAGCCCCTCGAATGGGTGGCTAAAAAAGCCGAACAGGTCAGCAACAAACCCGAAAAGCTACCAGAGCTCGAGGGCCACAACGAGGTAACCTCGTTGGTCAAATCGCTCAACCGCATGCTCGCGCGCCTCGAGAGCGCCTGGGAGACCCAAGGCCGCTTCCTAGCCGATGCTTCCCACGAGCTGCGAACCCCGGTAACGGCCATTTTGGGGCACGTCAACTACCTGCTGCGGCGGACGCAAATTACCGAACAGCAGCGGGAAAGCCTCGAGATCATCAAGCGCGAGTCCGAGCGGATGCAAAAGCTGGTGGGGGATTTGCTCGATCTCTCCAACGGTGGTAGCTGGAAGGTCGAGCTGGGCTCGGTTCACCTGAAGACCGTTTTAAACGAGATCGAGGAGGAGTACGGCAAAAGCTTCGAGGGCCAAATTGAGGTGCAGGCTCCTGAGCACGTCTGGGTACTGGGTGACCCCGAACGGCTGCATCAGGTCGTTGCCAACCTGGTTTCCAACGCTATTAAGGCCAACTCCACCCAGATCAGGCTAATTGTGCTCGACCTGGCTGAGCGGGTGGTGATCCGGGTGGAGGACAACGGCGAGGGCATCAGCAAAGAACACCTCCCTCACCTGTTTGAGCGCTTTTACCGGGTGGATAAAGCCCGCGACCGCGAGCGCGGCGGCAGCGGATTGGGGCTGGCCATTGTGCGCTCGATTGTAGAGGCTCACGGGGGCAAGGTTTGGGCCGAAAGCGAACCGGGCAAAGGCTCAGTTTTTAGCATCTCCCTCAAAAAGGCCTCGGCCCCGCACCCCCAGCTGGCCTGATCAAGCCCCACAAAACGGTCATTAGACTCGCAGATGTACCACAGTTACCCCATGCCCGCCCTCATGGGGGATTGCGTCGTGGAAGCGTTCGACCCGACGGTCGCGTTTGAGGGATTCGCGGAGCGCATTTCGTAAGGCCCCGGTGCCCTTGCCGTGCAGCAGACGGACAGGGGTGGTGGCGGTGGCCTTTGCTTCTGTGAGGAAATCGTCCACTGCCAGCAAGGCCTCCTCTACCGTAAGGCCCCGCAGGTTCAGTTCGTTGGGAATTTTGGCTTTATGCACCGTGCGACCTGCCGACGGCTCGGACCTGGGGGCGTGCTTGGGTTGAAGGCCTGCAACCGGCATGGTCAGCCGTACCGCCCCCATCTGTAAGACGGCTTCCTGTCCCCTAAGCTCCACTATGGTGGCCCGGCCACCGTATTCGGGTACCTCCACCACTGCGCCTACCTGCAAGCCAGGGCTGGCCGGGGTGGCTTTCTCCGGGCGCTGGTAGCGACTCCGAAGCTGAATGAGCTCTTGCAAGGCCTGGCCCTGTCCCTGGGTTTTGCTGCGCTCGCGGGCTTGACGGATGCGTTCCTGGGCTTCTTTTACCACCTGCTCGGCCTGGGCTTTGGCCTCCTCGAGCAGTTGTTCTTTGTGGTGTGCCAGTTCGGCTAGCTGCCGGGAAAGCTCTTGCTGCAGACGGGCGGCTTCCTGTTGCTGGGCCTGGGCGGCCTGGCGCTGGGTTCGCAGGCGTTCCCGCTCGGCCTCGAGCGAGGCCAGCAGGCGCTCCAGCCGCCCTCCTTCCGGCCCCAGGAGGGCTTCGGCCCGCTCGAGCTGTGCCTGCGGAAAGCCCAGCCGTCGGGCAATCGAGAGGGCGTAGCTGCGTCCCGGCGCACCTACCATCAGCTGGTAGGTGGGGCGTAGATGCTCCAGGTCAAAGCGCATTGAGGCGTTTTGCACCCCTGGGGTGTCCTGGGCAAAGGCCTTGAGGGGGGAAAGGTGGGTGGTGATCAGGCCGCGCACCCCTTTGGCCAAAAGCCCCTCCACAAAAGCCTGGGCCAGGGCCGCGCCTTCCTCGGGATCGGTGCCCGAGCCCAGCTCGTCAATCAGGGCCAGGCTGTGGGGGGTGGCTTTTTCCAGCACCTCTTTGAGCCTGAGGACGTGCGCGGCAAAGGTCGAGAGGCTTTCCTGGATGGACTGCTGGTCGCCAATGTCCACAAAAAGCCGATCCGGGAAGGCCAGTTCTGCACGCTCGGCGGCTACAAAAAGCCCGCACTGGGCCATCAGCACTGCCAGGCCTAAGGTCTTCAAGAGCGCGGTTTTGCCGCCCATGTTGGGGCCGGTGATGAGCAGGATTCTGTGCGTGGGGGTGAGCTCGAGGTCGTTGCTTACAGGATTCGCAATCAGGGGGTGGCGGGCTTTTACCAGCCGGTATAGCCCTTCCTGGTTCAGGCGGGGCCGCACCAGTTTCCAGTCCTCGGCCAGGTTGGCCGCAGCCCGGGCCACATCGAGTTCGGTAAGGGCGCGCAGGGTTTGGTCGAGCTCGAGGTCGTGGCCCAGGATGGCCGACAGTTCGAAGAGCACCCGGTTGACCTCGGCTTCTTCCTCGAGCCTCAGGCTGGCGAGCTGGTTGTTGAGGGGTACTACCGAGCTGGGCTCGATGTAAACCGTGAGCCCCGAGTCGGACTGGTCGAGCACGATGCCCGGCAGCTTGTTCTGGTGGCTGGCCTTGACCGGTATCACAAAGCGGTCGCGCCTGAGGGTAATGAAGCGCTCCTGGATGGCTTCTGGATGCCGATCCATGAGCGCGTACAGCCGATCTTGAATTTGCTCGCGCAAAGGGTTGACCCGCCGGCGAATCTCCCGCAGCCTTGGGGTGGCCTCGTCGCGCACGTTGCCGGCTTCGTCGAGGCACTCCCGGATGCGCCGCAAAAAGAAGGTGTGCTCGCCGATGCGGCCAGCCAGCGCACGCAGGTGCTCGCCAGTGTCTAGTAGCTCGTGCCGCAGGGCTACGGCGGCCTCGAGGCTGGCCGCTACCTCCCGCAGCTGGGGCCCTTCCAGCCGGAGCCCTTCCCGTGCCGCTGCCAGGGCCGGGCGCAGATCGGAGATGCCCCCCAGCCGATAAGGGTAAGCCAGGGCCTCGGCTACGGTGGCCTGCTGGGCCTGGGCTTCCTCGAGGGTGGCCTTGGGTAACAGGGCCCGCAGGGCCTCCTGCCCCATAAAGGTGGAGGCCCGCTCGGCCAGAGCCTGGCGAACCCGGTCAAAGTCCAGCGACTCGGTAACCTCGAGCATACCCAAAGCGTCAGTATAGCCTAGGGCGCAGGATGGGATACGACCTGGGTTACTTATGGCGCAGGCGGAATACCCCCAGTCCCTCCAGCCGGACAGGGCCCTCCAGACGCTCGCCGGTAAGCAGGTTTTCTGAATGGGGCAGCTCAATCCCGGTGGGCTCGAGGGCTGCGTAGACCCAGACCTCTTCCCCCTGGTACAGGCGCTTGAAGGCCAGCAGTTTTTCCGAAACCTGCAAGGGCTGTAAGCCCCCGCGGCGCAGGGCGGGGACGCTTTTTTTCAGGCGGATAAGGGTTTTGCACCAGGCCAGCACCTCCTGGTTCCAGCGCGATGGATCCCAGGGAAAGGTACCCCGGCACATGGGGTCGCCATTCCAGTGGTGGTAGGGGTTGCTCTGGTCGAGCCCGATCTCGTCGCCGTAATAGAGGCCCGGCGCGCCGGGGAAGGTCAGCAGCAGGCCCAAAGCCAGCTTGAAGCGCGCCACATCCCCCTTTAGCCGCCAGAGGGCCCGGGGAATATCGTGGCTGCTAATCAGGGTGTACATGCTTTGGCGCAGTTGGATCGGCAGGGCGCTGTAGTGGTCCCACAGGGTGTCCCAGAGCTCCTGGGTAGAGACTGCCACCTCCCAGCCATATACATTTTTGCCCGATAGCCACTCCAAAAGGGGGTTGGCAAACCCCGCGTAGTGCATCGAGCCATCCAGGGTGTGGGCCCTAAGGGTGGGCAGGGTGTCGAAGAACAGCTCACCAAACACAAAGGCCTGGGGGTTTTCCTCCATGCTGTTGTGTTTGATTAGACGCAGGATTTCCGCATTGCGGCGGTCGGTGCCGCCTTCGCCGATCTGGTGGGCCACATCCAGCCGCCAGCCATCGGCCCCCTTGCGAATCCAGTGCCGAACCGGGGCGTGGTAGCCATCAATCCAGCGCTCGAGGGTGAGGGGGTTGGCATAATCCAGTTTGGGCAGGGTCTTGACCCCAAAAAAGGCGGCATACGAGCCGTCGGCATAGAAGGTAAACTCTTTGGCCTCGGGCGCGGTGGGGTCTTGCAGGGCTTTTTGGAAGTCGGGGTGGGTGTTGCCGATGTGGTTGAACACCCCGTCCAGCACCAGCTTCATGCCCCGCTGGTGCAGGGCCTCGAGCAGCCTTTGGAAGGCCTCATTGCCGCCTAGGTGAGGGTCTACGTTGTGGTAGTCGTGGGCGTCGTAGCGGTGGTTGGAGCCCGAAGGGAGAATGGGGGTCAGATAAAGGGCCTCGATGCCCAGTTCCTCCAAGTAGTCGAGCTTCTCCAGGATGCCCTCGAGGTCGCCCCCATAGTGCTGGATGGGCCCCTCGCCCGGCCCGTAACCCACCGGTTCGTCCCATTCTTTGCGCACGATGGGCCGGCCCATGTATTCCCACTCGCCGCTCTGGGGGTCGTTGCCGGGGTTGCCGTTGCGAAAGCGGTCGGGAAAGATCTGGTAGAACACCGCCCCTACTGCCCAGTCAGGCACGGTGGGCTGGGCCAGCAGGTGAAAAAACTTGTCGTAGCGGGGCATGGCCCCGCGCAGTCCACCTGCCGTCAGGTAGGCCTTCTCCTCGCTCAGAAAAAAGCAGTAGCGCAGGGGTGAGGTATACAGTGGCAGCCGGATTTCCAGCCCCCCCGCCACCCTTTTCATCGGACGGCGCTCCACCTCGCCGTAGCGCTCGAGGATCAGGAAGCCGGCCCTAGCCGTTGTGCGCAGGCGTAGGGTGATCTCCTGCCCCAGCTCGGGCTTCAGAGGGTCTACACAGAAGGGTTCCCAGTCGTGGTAATGCATGGCTCAAGACTAGAGGCGGTGCGCCCAAAAAGCTAGGGTGGGGGTTGTAGCCAACGGGTTTCCTGGGCCAGGGTTTTCGCAAAGCGGGGTCGTTGGATGGGCAGAGAACGCCATTCTTCCAGGGTAAAAACCAGGGCTTCGGTGGGAACAGGCAGTTCCTCGAGTGGAAGCTCTAGCACCCGTGCCCAGGCGGGGGAAGCGGCTTCCTCCAGCACCAAAATTAGATCCAGGTCGCTGCCAGGGCCCGGCTCGTTGCGGGCATACGAGCCAAAATAGCCTACCGCGAGGAGTCCAGGTAGCTTTAGGCCATCGATCCACTGTACCAGGGCTTTTTCGACTTCATCCCGGCCTAGCCATCTGCGCACGGACGTATCCAAGGATCGCTTCAGCATACGAGACTGCCTCCTGGCTTTGCAAAGGGCCATAGTGCTCTGCGGGTGCACCTTCTGGGAAAGCATCGGGATAGCGTGTTGGGATGTAGAGTGCGTCCAGGTAGCGGGCTTTTTCAATGAGCTCTGCCGGTGCTGATTGGGGCAGCTCGCGCAACAAACGGGCGGTGAGGTGCCCCCAGGCCTCCTGCCCTTGCCACAGGTGGAGCGCCTTCAGGGCTTTTTCGGCGGCTTGATGAGCGGCAAAGCAGGCCCACTCGTGCCGTCCGGCCGCTTGGGCAACCTGGCTCATGTGCAGGTCTTGCTCGGCTTGTAAAAACCAGTCGGGCGCACGATTCACCCTCGTATTCTACGTCACTCTTTCACCGAGCCTGCGGTATACCCCGAGACAAAATAGCGCTGGAAGCCGTAGAAGGTCAGCAGAATGGGCAGCGAGCCCAGCACCGAGGCTGCGGCAAACAGCCCCCAGCGGGTGGAGAACTGCCCGGTGGTAAAGTTGCGCAGGCCCATCCCCACCGTCCAGGACTCCACACCGGTCAGGAACAGGTTGGCCACGATAAACTCCGAGTAGGTGCCAACGAACTGTAGCAGGAATATAAACACAAACATGGGTGCCGAAAGCGGCATCAGGATTTTGGTAAAGACCTGCCACTTGCTGGCCCCGTCAATCAGGGCGGCCTCCTCCAGACTTTTGGAGATGCTTTCTAGAAAACCCTTATACACCCAGGTGCCAAAGCTAATAATCCCCCCCGAATAGGCCAGCACCAGGCCAGTAAAGGTGTTCAGCAGGCCCAGGTTGGAGATCAGGATGTAGGTTGCGACCAGGCCCAAGAACCCCGGGAACATCTGGATGAAGATGAAGACCAGCAACAAGGGGTATCGCCCTGGGAAGTCGAAGCGGGCGAAAGCATAGCCGGCCGTGGCCGTAAGCAGCACCGCCAAAATGCCTGTAATACCAGATACAAACAGGGTATTGCGCACCCAAAGTACAAATTTAGCCTCGGTACCTTGGCCGGTAAACTGGTTGGGGGAGATGAAGACCACCAGTAGAAAACCCAGGATGGCAAAGGCCGTCAGGCTGCGTCCTTGCAGTCGGCCCCAGCGGCTGTCGCTGCTGTCATCGCCGATGATGCGCCTGTAAGCAGCCAGCACCAGTACCAGCAGCAAGCATAATGCCGCCACCAGCAGCATCAGTGCTTGATAGGGATAGATGATGATGCCATCGAAGAGCTGGATGTAGTTTTCCCAACTGAGCTGGGAGAAATCCGGTAGCACCCTGGCCCGAACCAGCAGGTTGTCGCTGGCCGGGGGCAGGATGCGGTACAGGGTGTTGCGGGGGTCGAAAGAGGCCGCCAGGATTTGCAGAACCGGGTAGTACGCAAAGATCAGCACCATGAACATAAACAGGTGCGTAAGGCCCTGCCCGACCAGGGGCCAAAAACTACGTTTGCGGTTGGTACGCCGGTTGACGATCAGGGTTGCTAGCCACGAATACAGCACAATCAGGGCAATTGTCAGCAAAAGACCGCCCAGGGCATAAACCCAGCCGTTTTCAACGCGCACGAAGCCTGGGGGGGTATTGGGCTGGATGCGGGCCAAGAGGCTGGGGAAATACACAAACAGCACCCAGGCCACCATCAAACCCAGGGCGGCCCAGCCAGAAAACCGCAGAAAAGCGGTCATTAGCGCACCTCCTTCAAAGCGCCGGTGAAACGGAAGTTAATCAGGCTGATCGCTACCGTGAGCAAGAAGATCAGGATGGAGATGGCCCCGCCCAGACCATAGGCCTGCCCCCCATCGGCCTGGAAGGCGGTCTTGTAGGCCCAGGTGATCAGGATATCGGCGGCCTGGGCTGTGGAAGGCCGGCCTTCGACCCCAGGCTGGGGCCCCATCAGGTAGATCAGGCCAAAGTTGTTGAAGTTGAAGGCAAAAGATCCCAGCAACAAGGGGATGAAAGGTTGACGCAGCAGCGGCAGGGTGATGCCGGTGAGGGTTTGCAGGCCGTTGGCTCCATCAATTTTGGCCGCTTCGTACACATCATCCGGGATGGTGGAGAGGGCACCAAGGGTAGCCGTCATCCAGTATGGAAAGCCCAGCCACAGGCTGATCAGCAGGGCTGAGACCTTAAACCACTCCGGGTCAGTGAGCCAGGGAATAGGGTAGGCGCCCAGCAGCCCCAGCAAGCGGTTGATGGGGCCAAACTGCACGTTCAGCATGGCGGTAAAAATCTGCACGCTGATTACCACCGGGATAGCCCAGGAGATGATCAGGGCTGTGCGGTAAAAGCCCCTTAAAGCCAGGTTTTTGTTGTTGAGCATCAGGCCCAGGATCAGCCCGGGGATGGCCCCCACAAAAACTGCACCCGCCGCGAAAATGATGTTCCAGATAAGAACCGGAATCAGAACGGTGCCGGCCCGGCTAAAGATTTCGGCAAAGTTGCGGAAGCCAATGAAGCGGAACTCGTTAATTTTGTAGACCAGTGCAGGAGTGAAGGGCGGGGGCGCAGTCAGGGTGATGACGCCCTCGGTGGCTTGCTCGGCCCTGACACGGGCGCGCTGGGTTCGGGTGGTGATCTCCAGGGCCTGGCCTGCACAGTTGGGTTGGTCGCAGCGCAGCAGGTCGTGGGCGTTGCCGTCTACAAATAGCTGCCGACCTTCCACGCGCACGATCTGGGTCTCGGTGGAGCGGTCGGGCTTGCCGTTTCGAATGCCGGTGTAATCGGTGAAGGCGTAGTAGACGGTCAGGACGATGGGAAATACGGTGAAGGCCAGCAAGAAGGTGATGGCCGGAAGAAGGTAGTACCAGTCGGTCAGGTAGGGAACCCGCCGCCCCAGCACAACCAGAATTGGAATGAGAACCAGTGTGGCGAAGATCAGGATCAGGTAGCCCGGATAGCCTTCTTCTACTGGCCTGGGAAAAGCTGCCTGCAAGGCCCAGAACATGAGGAGCCCAAAGAGCGTAGCAACGATTAGGGCCCCCCCCAACAACCCAATAGCGATCAGAAAACCTCGAGCGCCTGGTGGAGAACGATACATAATGACCTCCGTCGTGGGCGTTGTTTGGGATTGGCCCAACCAACGAGCCTTTGCGAACGCCCCCAGCATATACTCGAAGGTCTCAATTTGTAAGCCCCTCGAGGCTCAGGTATTGCCTGTGGGTCGATATGGAAGCGCTTTTATCTTATGCCGATTTAGGCCTGTGCAGGTGCTTGAGTGAGGTCTTGACGCGGCTGGCCTGCAAGTTCACCATGGGTTCAAGGTGATCGAGACCGGACGACTTAGCGCCATCAACCCTGCCCGCGAGGCCCCTCAGTTCACGCCTGAACTGCTGCAGCAGCTGGCCCAGCGGGTTTCGCTGTTTGGTGAACGCGCCGCCCAAACGCTGTACTCACCCTTCGATGGGGGGGTACTGGGGGTCATTCCGATTTGTATTTCCGAGGATGTCCAGCTAGCGGTTGAGCGGGCCAGATCTGCCCAATCTGCTTGGGCCAGGGTGGATACCCGGGCCCGGGCCCGGATTGTGCTGCGCTTTCACGACCTGTTGTTGGAGCGGCAGGCCGAAATCCTCGACCTGACCCAGTACGAGACTGGCAAGGCCCGCCGCGATGCCCAAGAAGAACTGCTGGACTCGGCCATTGTGGCCCAGTTTTACGCCACGCGTAGCCCTGGCTGGCTGCGCCCCCGGCGCACGGGCGGCACCTTTGTGGGCCTGACCCAGACCTGGGAGTACCGCCACCCGGTAGGGGTGGTGGGGGTTATTTCACCCTGGAACTATCCGCTGGTGATGGCGGTGAGCGAGCCTATTCCGGCCTTGATGGCGGGCAACGCGGTGGTGCTCAAGCCCGATCCCCAGACCACCTTTACGGCCCTGTGGGTTCAGGCCCTGATGGAAGAGGCCGGATTGCCACCTGGCCTGTTTCAGGTTGTGACCGGGGGGGCAGAGGTGGGGGAGGCCCTGGTGGCCACGGCAGACTTCATCGCCCTGACCGGCAGCACCCCCACCGGGCGCAAAGTGGCCCGCCAAGCGGGTGAGCGCTTGATTGGGGTGAGCCTCGAGCTCGGGGGCAAAAACCCCATGCTGGTGCTGGAAGACGCCAACCTCGAGGCCGCCGTGGACGGCGCCATTCACGGCGCTTTTGCCAATGCCGGCCAGCTTTGCGTCTCCCTCGAGCGCATCTACGTGCACGAAAAGATATTTGATGCCTTTGCCCGACGCTTTGTCGAAAAAACCTCGGCCCTGCGCCTGGGCGCTACCCTGGATCACCGTTCGCAGATGGGCTCCCTCACTGTCCAGCGGCAGTTCGACACCGTGCGGGCCCACGTGCAGGACGCGGTGGCCAAGGGGGCTCGAGTCCTCACCGGCGGAAGGCCCCGGCCCGACCTGGGGCCACTATTCTTCGAGCCCACCATCCTGACCGACGTAACGCCTGAGATGCGCGTCTACAGCGAGGAAACCTTCGGCCCGGTGGTCAGCCTCTACAAGTTTAGCGATGTGGAGCAGGTGCTTGCCCTCATCAACCAGAGCGAGTACGGCCTCAACGCCAGCGTCTGGACCAAAGACCTGGGCAAAGGCCGCGCGCTGGCCTCGCGCATCCAGGCCGGTACGGTCAACATCAACGAGAGCTACGCCGCTGCCTGGGCCTCGATGGACGCGACCATGGGGGGCTTCAAGGCCTCGGGCCTGGGGCGACGGCACGGCAAGGAGGGGCTTTACCGCTTTACCGAGGTGCAGACCATCGCCATCGAGCGCTTTGTTCCGGTTACCGGCCCGACCTGGCTACCCAGGGGCTGGTACGGACGCATCGTGACCGCTGCCCTCAAAGCCCTTAAATGGCTCAGCCGCTGGTGGTACCGGGTATAGATTAAGAGGTGGGCACACGGCCCAGCGGTTGGGTGGGTTGAGGGCTGCCGCCGGGTGGCTCGAGGCTAACCCCCATTAGGTCGAAGCCTTCATAGTTGGTCTCAAAAATCCGCCCCGAGAAGACCCCCAGCGAAACCGGTTTTTCCCCACTTTTGCGGCCCCAGGCCTGGTAAACCTTGCCGGGTGGCGGTGGCTCGCGCAGCACCATCAGACAGGGCCCCTCTTCTCGCCAGAGCATGGCGCCGAAGGCCTGGCCCTGGTCGTTTTTGATGAGCTGCCACTTTACCTCGGGGTCGCTTAGCCAGCGGGCCAGCCGGGCCTGCTCCTCGGCCAAAACCCGGTAACGGTGGTATTGCTCAACCCCCCAGCCACCCCAACCCAGCCCCACCAGCACCAGTGCTACCGCAATCCAGCGCAGGAAATCCCGCCTGGGAAAAGCCCTGCGCCGCACCTGGGCCCAGACCCGGCGAGGGGGTGTGACCGGCGGAAGACTTTCGGGCAGCTTGAACAGCACCGCCCGAAGCTCGGCAAGCTCTTTTTGCAGCTCGGGGGAGGTTTGCAGGGCCTGCTCGAGCCGGGTTTTCTCCTCGCCTTCCAGGAGACCCAGCGCGTAGTCGGGAAGTAGTTCGCGGAGGTCTTTCATGCTTCCTCCGAGACCGGAGTCCCCCCCAGGTACTCACGCAGCTTGAGCAGGGCCCGACGCAGCCGGGTTTTAACTGTGCCTAGGGGCATGTGGTGTCGTTCGGCCAACTCGCTGTGGCTATAGCCATCGTAAAAAGCTTCTTCCAACAACTTGCGGTCGGTGGGCTCGAGCCTACCCAGCGCCCGGCGTACCAGAACACGGTCGGTGGGGTCGTCCTCCCGCCAGAGGCCCAGCTCCTGCTCGGGGTTGTGCAGGTCGTGTGCTTCTACTTTCTGCGGCCTGGCCTTGCGGTTGCGCAGGCGCGACAGGGCAAAATTACGCCCAATGGTGAACAAGAAAGCCACCACAGCCCCCCGCTCGGGCTGGTAGCGGGCGGCTTCCCGGTATAGCTGAACAAAGCTGTCTTGCAAGATCTCTTCGGCCTCCTCACGGCTCTGGAGCATCCGCAGGAGAAGGGCGTACAGCGAGGGGCTATAGCGGCGGTATAGCTCTTCCAGGGCACGCTCATCCCCCTGGGCGAGGCGCGACATCAGGTTAATGTCTGGCTCCACGCCTCTATTCAACACTACGTTTGGCTCTGGCGCTATAGATGTTCAAGTGAAACGGATACTCAAGCACCTCGGCGGGCTTTTCGGTTTTATTCGCCGCAAGGGTCGGCTGAGCTTGTCGAAGCCGAGCCTTTTGGGGGGACGGCTATAACCCTGGGGAAGATCATACCAGCTTTGCGTCCAGGGTAATCTCGGGCACCGCGGCCAGGGCCTTAGAGACGGGGCACTTGGCCTTGGCTTCCTGGGCTAGCTCCTGGAACCTTTCGGGGCTGATGCCGGGCACTTTGGCCGCCATGTGCAGCTCAATTTTAGTGATGGTAGGGCCATCCCCCAGATGTACCTTAGCCGTGGCGCTTAGCTCCTCGGGCGGGGTATTGTTGTTGGTCAGGAGTGCCGATAAAAACATGGCATAGCAGCCGGCATGGGCCGCCCCGATTAGTTCCTCGGGGTTGGTTTCGCTGCCGCTGGCAAAGCGCGAGGCCCAGGTGTAGGGCCCTTCGTATACCCCGCTTTCCAGTTTCAGATGCCCCCGACCTTCTTTGATTGTGCCTTTCCAAACCGCACTGGCTGAACGTACTGGCATATGCTCACTCCTTTCGACACCTATCATGCAACCAGTAAGTCCGGTATGGCTGTGTCACAGGTCGCAAGTTGGGCTTCGGGCTTCTATAGCCGTCATGGATTTTCCGGCAGCGAGCATGGTGTTTGACCTTTCCTGGCCCCAGGCGCACAATGCCATCGTGCTGGCTTTCTTGTTTGTAGATGGCCTGGGGCTCTCCAGTGACCCCCGCACTTCCCTGAAGCGGGACCTGCCCACCCTGCGGGCTTTGAGCGGTGGGTTTAGCCAGGAGCCCTTTAGCCAACCCAGTCTAGCCTACCGGGTTCTGGATGCCCGGCTTGGGGTGGAGGGCCTGCCCCAGTCGGGCACCGGCCAGACCGCCCTGCTGACCGGGGTTAATGCGGCCCAACTCCTGGGGCACCACCAGGGGCCGCACCCCCTGAGCAAGCTCCAAACCCTGCTAAGGCAGGAGAGCTTGCAGGTCTGGGCTGCCCAGCGGGGTTTTCGGGTTCTGCACGCTAACGGCTATCGTCAGGAATATCTGGAAAAAGCGCTAAATAGCCGCCGCAATTTGCTGTCGGCCTTTGGCTTTGCTGCCAGGGCAGCCGGTTTGGATCTGTTGTCCATAGACCACCCCCAGGCCATGCTGCCTGCTTTTTGGCCGGAACCCGAAGCTGCAGGGGAACGCTTTGCCCACATCGCCCAGCGGCACGACCTGACCCTTTTGGAAAACTGGGCGCTGGACTACTGGGGCCACCGCATGCCAGAAAAGTTGGACGAACGTCTGGTGGAACTCGACCGCTTCCTCCTGGGCTTCTTGAATGCAAACCCCACGGCCACACTCATCCTCACCGCCGACCACGGCAACGCCGAGGAGCCCTGGCATACCCAGCACACCCTCAATCCGGTGCCCCTGGTGGTCTATGGCCCGCTGGCGAACTCGGTTCCGGCCATGCACTCACTAACCGACCTGGCCCCCTGGATAAAACAACAGCTATGAGGGGAGGTCTGTCCTCTGGCAACACAGTCTTGGGGATTTGCCGATTACGAGAGCTGGGGTATGAAGCCACGGGACAAAGCCTAGGGGGTCATATGAACCCCGCCTGATACCAGATTCGGTTAGTTCGTCACCGAACGGTGACGAACTAACCCGACCGAAGGGAGTGCTCTAGGATTCAAAAAGATAGCCTCTTAGCGCTTTTTGTCTGAAGAATATCTTTTTGAATCCGGTATGAATCGTTCGGTTAGGGAGAGGTTAGGGCACCATCTTTTTTCAGGCTGTTGCTAGCCGCGCTTCAGGCGGGGGCCCCAGAAAAAGACCAAATCTAAGACATTTCTTATCAAAAGTTTACCTGGGTCAAAATCTAGGGTCAAAATGAAAACCGAGGTACAGGCGACCTCGGTTTTTGCTTCCTGGATTGGAGCCGGTGGTCGGATTTGAACCGACGACCGCTCGATTACGAATCGAGTGCTCTACCGCTGAGCTACACCGGCACGCCTGGTTATTTTAGCGGTAATGGGCCATGTGGTAAAGTCTCGGGCGATGAAACGCAAGGATGGCCGTACAGCCGAGGAACTCCGCCCGCTCAAATTGCGCATGGGCTACATACATTATGCCGAGGGTTCGGCGCTGGTAGAACTGGGGAATACCCGGGTGCTGGTGAATGTTTCGCTGACCGACGGCGTACCCCGGCATGTTTCGGGCCGTGAGGGCTGGCTGATGGCGGAGTACAACCTGCTGCCCCGTTCTACCAAAGAACGCAAGGATCGTGAGCGCCAGAAAATTTCCGGTCGTACGGCCGAGATCCAGCGCTTTCTGGGACGGGCTTTTCGTGCGGTCCTGGATTTGAGCCTGCTGCCAAACAAAACGGTGGTGGTGGACGCCGATGTGATTCAGGCCGATGGCGGAACCAGGGTGGCTTCGCTGCTTGGGGGCTATGCTGCACTACACATGGCCATGGATCGGCTGGTGAACCAGGGCAAACTGGACGAATGGCCCCTGATCGAGTTTGCTGCGGTGAGCGTGGGCTGGATGAGCGACAATAGCCTGCTGCTCGACCTGACCCAGATAGAGGACGAGAACGCCTGGGCCGACCTGACCGTGGTGGCTACCCAGTCTGGCGATATCATCGAGCTGCACGGGGCAGGGGAGGGTCGCCCGGTACCCAAAGCCACCTACCAGGCCATGCTGGAGATGGGTCTGGCACATATTCCCGAGATGGTGCGGCGGGTACACGCCCAGCTTAAGAACCGCGCTTGAGCTGGGCCGGTCTTGGGTAGCGCCGTCTGCACAGAGGTGCTTATCAAACCATTCAATGGGGCTCATTTAGGTGAAGCCAGGTGCGCTCCCTTTGGTTGAGGGTGAGCAGTCTCCTGAACGGTGATTGTTTCCCAAACTCGGCATAACCCATCCCAGGACGGGTTCTGCGGTTAAGATGTTATAGATGCGCCTGTTGATTGCTACCTCCAACCCAGGAAAGTTCCGCGAGATTAGGGAGGGGCTTGCGCCCTTGGGCTGGACGTTATTTTCCCTGCTCGACTACCCTTTCAAGATGCCACCCGAGGAGGGCTCCACCTTTGAAGACAATGCGGTGCTGAAGGCGGCTTTTGCGGCCAAGCACAGCGGTATGCCTACCCTGGCCGATGACTCGGGCCTCGAGGTCGCCGCTTTGGGAGGTGAGCCGGGGGTCTACTCGGCCCGCTACGGCAACAAAAAAACCGATACCGAGTGCAACGTGTATTTGCTCGAGCGCCTCAAAGGAATTCCCCCCAACGAGCGCAAAGCCAGGTTTGTGGCCGTGCTGGTGCTGGCCTACCCCGACGGCTACATGGAACTCTACCGGGGTGAGACCGAGGGGGAGATCCTCGAGGCCCCCAGGGGTGAGTGGGGCTTTGGCTACGACCCCCTGTTTTACCTGCCCGAGGTGGGCAAAACCTTTGCCGAGATGACCCTGGAGGAAAAAGCCATTCACTCCCACCGCGGCAAGGCCCTGCGCCAGCTGCTCGAGGCCCACAAGTCTGGCCCGCCCCGTAAGGAGCAGCCCCTAAGGGAGTAGTTGCCGGGAGTTGGGGCAGGCATTGCAAGCCCTTGGCCGCGTTGTCGAACCCGTGAATCCGACCCCACACCTGCTGCGTATAAGTGGGTGGAGGGTAAACATATGAAACGATGTAGACCAGGTTAGGGGCTTGTCGGCTTTTTCGCTGCTGCTGGTCGAGGGAGCGAGTATTATAAGGTTATGCGCCAGTTGTTGCTGCTGCTGATGTTGGGAGCGCTGATGTCGTGCCAGCCCAGTTCATCAAGCTGTGTGGTGATTGAGGCTTTGGGCATCGATCGGGGCTTCAGGGTGCGGGGCACCAACAGCGCAGACGTAACCATCCGCCAGGGGGGCTGCATCGAGTTTGTAAACGTCGACCCAACTGGGACTGTACATCTAGCGCAGACCAAACCGAACTCTGGCCCACCTAAGGACTTCAGCACGCCAAACTTGCTGCCCGATCCAGCACAAAAGGAAAGAGTAGTGCTCAACCGTGCGGGTGAATACGAGTACATCTGCTCGTTGAACACCGGCAATGTGGTACACGCCAGAACCATGTACGGCAAAATAACGGTTCGATAGCAGTGCGGCCCCAAGGAGGGTTTATATGCGAAAAGTAGGCTTTATTGTGCTCATGCTGGCCCTGATTCTGATGCCTTTTGTGCAGGCTCGAGGGCCTTACCGTTTGCAGGCCATTACCCAGTTCAACCTTGTTGCCGATAAAGGCGATGTGCGCACGATTACCTGCCAGTACTGCCATGTCAGCCCCAACGGTGGGGCGCCCTGGAATGCTTTTGGCAACGAGGTGCGGGCGAACTTCAAGGGCAACATTGGCGAGGCCTTATACGAAACCCTGAAGGCCATGAAGGACTCCGACGGCGACGGCTACGCTGATGTGCTCGAGGTTTTTGCCGGAACCCTGCCGGGTGATGCCAACAGCAAACCCCTGGTTACGCCGCAGTTCCTGATGCAGAGCCTGGAAAAAGCCGGCGGGCTGGAAATCTACAAACCCAAATAACAAAAACATTGGTGTGGGCGAACCTTGTGTTCGCCCCGTTTTTTTTGCACCATGAGGGCATGGCAAGCTTGCGAGGAAAAGTCGCTTTGGTTACCGGAGCTTCTTCCGGTATTGGCCTTGAGGTCGCCAGGCAACTGGTTGCCAGTGGCGTGGGGGTGGGACTTTTTGCCCGTAGCCAGTCTAAGCTGGCTCATATTGCAGGCGAGCTGGGCAACAGCCTGGCCTTGCCGGGCGACGTGAGCCGCTACGAGGACCTCGAGCGGGCCGTACAGCAGCTCGAGGCCCGCTTTGGTGGCCTCGACTTCCTGATTAACAACGCTGGGGTGGGTATTTTCAAGCCTGTACACGAGCTGACCCCGGAAGAGTGGCAACAGGTTCTGCAAACCAACCTGACCGGCGCCTTTTATGCTACCAAAGCTGCCGTGCCGGCCATGCAGAAGCGCGGTGGGGGCTATATCATCAACATTGCTTCGCTCGCAGGTAAGAACGCCTTTGCCAATGGAGCTGCATATAATGCCAGTAAGTTTGGTCTGCTGGGTTTTTCTGAAGCCAGCATGCTCGACTTGCGCTACTACGGCATCCGGGTGAGCAGCATCCTGCCCGGCTCGGTAGACACCCCCTTTGCGGGCAACAGTACTGGGGCCTCGTGGAAAATTCAGCCACAAGACGTTGCTCAGGCTGTGCTGTACTTATTGCAAAGCGACCCTCGAGTCATTCCCAGCCAGATTGACCTGCGCCCCAGCCAGCCACCCAAAAAGTGAAGGGGCTGCAAAGGTAAAGCCAGGAGGAACAAAATTAAGTCAATGCTCGGACAAATGTCCCTGGCAGGCCCTGCCTACCCTCTGCGGTTGAACCGGCAAAACCCTCTCGAGCACGCATAACTTGAGGTGGGCTTTATTTTTTGCCTGGGTAGTCAGTCCCTTTACTTGCATTGCGGATGTAGTAAGATAACTTAGACGCAGAAGGCAGATTTCCAAAAAGAGTCGTTGAGGACATCGTGGAAACGCTGCCATCAGCTGCCGTCGAAATGGTCTAGACCATGCTTTGCAGCATGGCCTGGCACAAGGAGGAAGACATGAGGAAAGGTATCTTAATTGGGGCTATAGCGGCCCTGGGTTTGCTGGGCTCGGCTATGGCCCAGGGTAAAATCACGGTTTGGACCCACTACGGTGGCCCCGAACTGGCCTGGCTCAAGCAGACCGCGGCTAATTTTACCAAGACCAGCGGCACCCAGGTGGAGGTGGTGGAGGTACCCTTTGGTGATATTCAGAACAAATTCATCCTGGGGGCACCCCAGGGCCAGGCCGCCGATCTGGTGGTGAGCATTCCCCACGACTGGGTGGGCGCCATGGCGGCTGCGGGCGTGCTCGAGCCCATGGGCAAGTATGCCACCAGCAGCTATATCCAAAGCCTGTCGGATGTGGCCGTTGATGCCCTGACCTACCGCAACCAGCTCTTTGCGCTGCCCATGTTTGCCGAGTCGGTAGCCCTCATCTACAACAAAAAGCTGGTCAAAGAGGCCCCCAAAACCTGGGATGAATTCCTTAAAGTGGCCCAAGAGAACACCAAGGGCAACTCCTATGGCTTCCTGTACGACCTGGCCAACCCCTACTTCAACTATGGCTGGTTCACGGCTTATGGGGCTAGCGTGTTTGGTCGCACGGCCCAGGGGGTAGATGCCAGCCAGACCCGTCTGGGTGGTGAGGCAGGCGTTCGTGCGGTGAGCTTTATCAAAGACCTGCGCTACCGTTACCGCCTGATTCCCGAAGGGGTCGACTACGGCGTGGCCGACAGTGCCTTTAAAGAAGGCGCACTGGCTATGATTCTCAACGGCCCTTGGGCCATTGGCGACTACAAAAAAGCCAACATTGACTTTGGCATTGCCCCCATGCCCAACCCGCCGGGTGGTGGGCAGTGGCGTCCGTTTGTGGGTGTGCAGGGCGTGGCGATGAACGCTTACTCGCGTAACAAAAACGCTGCCGCCAACTTTGCCAAGCTGCTGGTGAGCACCCAGAACCAGGTGGCCTTCAACAAGGCCGGTGGCCGTTTGCCGGTATCCAAGCAAGCGGTACAGCAGCTGCGCAACGACCCGGTGGTGGCCGGTTTCTCGGCGACCATCGCCCTGGGCTCGCCCATGCCCAACATTCCCGAGATGGGTAAGGTGTGGGGCCCCTGGGGCAATGCCCTTTCGCAGGCTGTCCAAAAAGCCGATACCAACGTAGCGCAGATTGTTGCGGCCATGGTGGCCGAAATTAACCGGGCCTTGTCGGGACGATAAACCTTCACCCTCAGAACCCCCTTCTCGGGAAGGGGGTTTTATTTTTTCAAGAAATGTGCATGCCAGCAACATAATCAATATCCAGATCGACTACGCTTTTTTTAGCTGCGCTTCGTGGCGCTTGGGGGAGACCTTAATGCGGCGTATTTGGTTGTTCGTTGTGGTGGTAGCCACCTTTGGCTTGTTGGCTGCTGTGATCCAGGCCCAGCCGCTACAGGCCCCACGTACCCTAACCGCCGAGCTGCGCGCTGCCCTCGAGCAGGTCTATGTGCGGGCTCTCCCGGCGGCTGTGCGCATCGAGACTATTCCTGAGGGTACCGGCTCCGGTTTTTTTATTAGCGCCGATGGGCTGGTCATGACCGCCTATCACGTGATTGAAGATACCCGTAGCTTTCGGGTGATTAACTCCAGAAACGAGTCGTTTCCTGCCGAAATTGTGGGCTATGATGAATTTCGTGATATTGCCATTGTGCGCGCCAGGGTAGGGGGAGCGGTGTCGTTTTTGTCGCTCGAGACCTCTGCCAGCCCCCGTGTGGGGGAGCCTTTGCTGGCTATAGGTAACTCGAGAGGACAGTTCATCGCGCCCCGCTATGGGCTGGTTAATACTGTCGAGCGTGACATCTTTCCGTTTTTCAATTCCATTGCCATCTCCACTACCATTCCGCTGGCCCCCGGCGACTCGGGCGGCCCGGTACTGAACCTGGCCGGGCGGGTGGTTGCGGTGGTGGTAGCTATCGGCCAGCCGGACGGGGTTTTTGAAAGCTACCTGTCCCCCCTGCAAGGGCTGGGCGAGGTGATTGCACAGCTACAGGCCGGACGTAAGCGCGACGTGCCCTACATTGGGGTGCAGCTTTTCCAGATAGACGACGAAACCGCGGCCACCTTACGCATTCCCAAGGAAGGGGTGCTGATCCGCAGCCTGCTGCGTGGCGGCGCTGCTGAGCAGGCGGGATTGCGTGGACTCTCAATCCGGCGTGAGAACGGCCAGGAAGTCTACGACTTCGACGTGATCCTCGAGGCCGATGGTCGCCCCTTTAACGACGTTACCCAGCTTCAGCGCTACATCCGCAGCAAAGAGGTGGGCGATAGCGTAACCCTGACTATACGGCGGGGCCAGCAGATCCTCAAAGTCGAGCTCAGGCTGACCCCCAACCCCACGCGGCGCGGCTAGGCCAAGCCGGGTAGTTGGTAAAGCCTCGCCACCGAACATGTAAATTGTTTTGCATACGTTGAAAAGACTTATGTTCTTTGACACTTTGACCATTGCCTCAGTCTGTGCAGGGGGCTACCATTAGAGCTATCTAAACTCGAGGGGGAGGCCTAATGGAACGCTCGTCTAAGGAAGTTATTCAAGAGAACCGCGACTACACCTTGTTTTCGTGGTCGGTGCAAAGCAGCGCGAACCCCATCCACATGACGCGCTCAAAAGGCGTGTGGTTCTGGGATGGCGATGGCAACAAATGGCTGGACTTTAGCAGCCAGCTCATCAACATCAACGTGGGCCACCAGCACCCCAAGGTGCTCGAGGCCATCAAGAAGCAGGTGGACGAACTGTGTTTTGCGGGCCCCAGTTTTGCTACCGAGCCAAGGGGGCAGCTGGGCAAAAAGCTGGCTGAAGTAACCGGGCTGGCCAAGTCGTTTTTTTGCCTGGGTGGAGCTGAGGCCAACGAAAACGCTATGAAGATAGCCCGTCTGTATACGGGCCGCGACAAAATCATTACCCGTTACCGCAGCTACCACGGGGCCACCATGGGCGCCATGACCGCCTCGGGTGACCCCCGGCGCTGGCCGGTGGAGCCGGGCATTCCGGGTATTGTGCGGGTTTTTGACCCCTACTGCTACCGCTGCCCCTTTGGCAAAAGCCCGGATAGCTGCCAGCGGGAGTGTGTGAGCCACATCGAAGAGATCATCCAGCTAGAAGGCCCCCACACCATCGCGGCCATTATGGTCGAGGGCATTACCGGCTCGAATGGGCTTTTGGTGCCGCCCGACGACTACTATCCCAAGCTGCGGGCGCTGTGCGACAAATACGGCATCTTGCTCATTACCGACGAGGTGATGAGTGGGTTTGGCCGCACCGGAAAGTGGCTCTCCACCCAGCACTATGGCATCAAACCCGACATCGTGACCTGCGCCAAGGGCCTCACCAGCGGGTATATGCCGCTGGGGGCGGTGATTGTTTCCCAGCCGATTGCCGACTTTTTTGAAGATCACATGCTGTGGGGAGGCCTGACCTACTCCGGCCACCCAGTCTCGTGTGCTGCCGCTGTGGCTAACCTCGCGGTTTACGAGGAAGAGCACCTGTTTGAAAACACCGAAGAGCAGGGCAAATACCTTGGTGAGCGCCTCGAGGCCATGCGCAGGAAATACGCTTGTGTGGGGGACGTTCGCTACATTGGCCTATTTAGCGTGATCGAGCTGGTGAAGGACAAAGCCAGCAAAGAGCCCCTGGCCCCCTTCAACGGCACTTCCCCCGAGATGCAAAAGCTGGCTAGCTACCTCAAGTCCAAGCACATCTATGCCTTTAGCCGCTTCAACATGCTCTGGGTCTGCCCGCCTTTGGTGATTAACCGCGAGGAACTCAAATACGGCCTGGACGTGATTGAAGAGGGCCTGGCCCTGGTAGACGAGGCGCTGGGTGTGATGGGTGCAGCGGCTGATTAGCGAGGGGATAACCCTGCTATACAAAGCTGTGCTAAGCGGGTCTTTGCTGCCAGGGTGGGCGGAAAAATCAGGGCAAACGGCCACCTTGGCCTGCCCTGGCTGCGCTCGGCTGGGGCCAGGCAGCCTGTTTGCATAGCAGCCGCTGGTGGTATGCGCCCTGGCCGAAGCGCCCAGTTTCGCTCGGGCCAGGACTGGCGACATACTGGCTTGTCTGCTCATATGAACCCCATTCCTGTTTAGTGCAGGTCGGAACCGAATGGGTGCAGCCCCTGGCGGTGTTTCAGGAGAGGCCCAAGCAATAGGTCTCAGCAATAGGAATGATTAATCGCGCGCTGGGCTATAGAAGCGCTTCCATCATGTGCTCATCTGGGTTAGACTACCCTTGCTATGAAAATCGAACGCGCATTTGGCCTTCTGCTTCACCCCACCAGCTTTCCGGGTCGTTGGGGGATTGGGGCTTTGGGCCGCGAAGCGGAGCGCTTCCTGGACTGGCTGGCCTCGAGCGGGGCCCGCTATTGGCAGGTTTTGCCTTTGGGCCCTACCAGCTACGGCGACTCGCCCTATCAGGCCTTTTCGGCTTTTGCTGGCAACCCTTACCTGATTGACCCAGAGATGCTGATTGAAAAAGGCTGGCTCGAGAAAAACGAAGAACCCCCGCCGTACCCAGCCGGAAGCGTCAACTACGGCTGGCTATACGAGACCCGCTGGCCCTTATTAAGGCGGGCTTTTGCTGGTTTCCAGGAACGCGCTACCGCCCAGGATAAAGCGCTTTTGCGGGCTTTTGTCGAGGAAGAGAAGACCTGGCTGGAAGACTACGCGCTTTTTATGGCCCTCAAGACCCGTTTTGGCGGCAAACCCTGGAACGAGTGGAGTCCCGAACTGCGCGACCGCAAACCGGCGGCCCTGGTCAAAGCCCGTGAGGAGCTGGCCTACGAGGTAGCTCTGCATGAGTGGATTCAATGGCTGTTTTACACCGAATGGGGCCAGACCAAAGCCTACGCCGAGTCGAAGGGGATACAGATTATCGGCGATATGCCCATCTTCGTGGCCTTCGACTCCTCGGATGTATGGGCCAACCCCCAGTACTTCTACCTTGATGACAGTGGCAACCCCACGGTGGTGGCGGGTGTTCCACCAGACTATTTTTCTGAGACCGGCCAGCTCTGGGGCAATCCCCTTTACCGCTGGGACGTAATGGAGCAGGAGAACTTCGCCTGGTGGGTGGCGCGCATCAAGCAGTCGCTTAAGCAGTGCCACCTGGTGCGCATCGACCACTTCCGCGGCTTTGAAGCCTACTGGGAAATTCCTTTTGGTATGCCCAATGCGGTCAAGGGGCGCTGGGTCAAGGCCCCGGGCGAAAAACTGTTTGCCGCGGTACGGGCTGCGCTGGGCGATGCGCCCATCATTGCCGAGGATCTGGGGGTTATCACACCCGAGGTAGAGGCCCTGCGCGACGGCTTTGGTTTTCCCGGCATGAAGATTCTTCAGTTTGCTTTTTCGGATGATGGAAATATCTTTTTGCCGCACAACTACCCGCCGGATGGCAATGTGGTGGTGTACAGCGGAACCCACGACAACGACACCAGCCTGGGGTGGTTCCGCACCGCTCCAGAGGCCGAGCGGGCTTTCATGCGTGATTACTTGGCCCGCTACCAGATCCGCTGCTTGTCGGAATACGAAGTGGCCGGGGCCCTGATTGAGCTGGCTTTCAAGAGCCCAGCCAGGCTGGCCATAATTCCCTTGCAAGATGTGCTGGGGTTGGGTACCGAGGCCCGGATGAACTTCCCCGGACGGCTGGGGGGCAACTGGTCGTGGCGCTATGCCGAAAGCGACCTCGAGCCCGGTCTGGCTGCTGGTCTGCGGGCCCTGGCCGAGGCCAACCAGCGCGCTTGAGGTTTTGCAAGCACCCTTGACCACAAGCCTGCGGCTGGGTTTTGATACCCTAGGGGCAACGATGAACATTGCCGGGGTACTCGAGACCTGTGTGTATGCGACCGACCTCGAGGCGGCCAAAGGCTTCTACCAGGGATTACTGGGCCTGGAACTCTTTGCGGAGCAGCCTGCGCGACATTTGTTTTTCCGGGTAGGGCCGGGGGTTTTCCTGGTGTTCAACCCCCAGGCCACCCAGCAAGAGGCCGTCCTGCCACCGCATGGGGCCGAGGGTAGCGTGCACGTGTGCTTTCGGGTAGCAGCAGAGGAACTGCAAAGCTGGGCAGAGCGGCTCGAGGCGCACGGCTACCCCGTCACCTGGGCCGAGTGGAAGGCTGGCCGCAGCTTGTATGTTCGCGACCCCGCAGGCAACCTGGTTGAGTTTGCTCCGGCCGCAATTTGGGGTTTGGCCGAAGGTTGAGTCAAAGACCGACCAGGATGCCCTCAAGCCCCAATGACCTGATGGGGGGTGGCGATCAGGTCTACTTTTCGCTCGGGCTGGCAAGGTAATTCATCGAAAATCATCAGGGTGTGGGCCAGGGTGACCCAGGGAGCGGCCACCTCGAGGTTTTTGTAAGGGAAGCCGTACCCTTTGCCTAGCCAGTTGTGCCGTTCGTCTACAGCCACACTGCCCACCAGAACCAGGTCTATGGTGGTCTGGCTCAGGTCAATGGGTTTGCCAAGCTGTGCCACCTCCCGTACCCGCTTGAGCTGGTGGGGTAAGAGGCCCTCGAGGCTCAGGTAGCGCCCTGTTTTGTCGGGGTGGGGCATAATGACGATTTTGCCGGACTTCAAAGCGGCCTCCCGTAACGGCTTGAGCACCTGGTCGGGGCCCGCCAGGATGACCGTGGCCATTTGCCACAGCTTCAGGCCCATCAAGCGCTCGGCAGCGCGGCTGGCGCCAATAAAATTGGGATGATGCCCGTGGGGTGGGGTGGGGTAGGTAGCCGCCCTGTGCTGGGCCAGGGCATTCCACACCAGTTCCCGTACTTCGCCTTGCGTCACAGCGGCAGTGTATCGCACCCGATAAACTTCTAACCCTGACCGGTCAAGAGCAGACGTAGAAAAGCGGCATCGGAGAAGGCGGTTCTACGCCCGGCCAAACTTTCTACAATTCCTTCGGCTTGCCGTACCACCACCAGCCTCAGCTTGCGGCTGATGTAGAGGCGCTGGTCGCCCGCACCCGCCGCGATAACCATGTCGTCGGGCAGGCCCGGGGTGCTGGCCAGCGCGTCAATGCCCTGCCCCACGCGCCCGATGGCCGCCCGCTGGGCCGGACTGATGGGGCGTCCCAGCCACCAGGTCAGGCCGTAGATGGGGTTGACCCTCGAGGGCTCAAAACACTTTTGCAGCAGCTCTTCGTCTACCACGCGCTGGCCCTGCCACCGCCCGCCCTGGCGCACCAACTCGCCGAACTTGGCCCAGCTACGGGCGGTCAGGAAGGCTCCGGAGGGCAGGTGGGGGTTGCCGTCGGGCCCCCGACGCCAGAAGGTGTACTCGAGGCCAATCGGCTTGAAGATGCGCTGGCTCAGGTACTCCAGGGGGTCGCCTTTCAGTTTTCGCCGCATCAGCTCGCCAAAAACCTGAAAGGGGATGGGGCCATAGGAAAAGCGGGTACCCGGTGGGGCCTCGGCAGGGGTCTCGAGGGCGGCCCGGTAGGTGGGGGGGCGGGCTAGGTTACCACCGGGAATGCCGCTGGTGAGATGCAAGAGCTGGCTCAGATTAATTTGCGAACGCCAAGGGTCGCCCTGCCACTCGGTCAAGGTCTGGGCCAGGGGTTCTTCCAGCGAAAGCAGGCCGTCCTGTACGGCAGCAACGGCCATAACCCCGCAAAAGCTCTTGGTGCCGCTGGCCAGCTCGTGGCCACGGGTGGGGCTGCCGCCATTGGGATAGTCCTCAAACACGGTCTGACCGTCTACCACCACCAAAAGCGCGATGCCCCGGTTCCGGGCAGAATAAGCTGCTGCAAGTTTGTGGAAAAGGGGGTTGTTGGGGTCGGGCAGGGTTTGGGCGAATCCCCTGGAACCTCCCAGCAGGACTGAGGCCAGACCCTTGAGCACGGCTCGGCGATGCATGGCAGAAGCCTACTAGCCAGGCCTTAAGTTTAGCTGAAGCAAAGGGGCGTCAGCTCGGGTAGTTTTTTCAAATGCTCCCGGAAGGCCTCGAGGGTGGCTTTACGCTCGGCCTCGCTCATCTCCCCTGGCCCGTAAGCGATAAAAGGGGGCAGAACTTCCATGCCGCAATAGGCAAAAACGCCGTAATGGATGGGTTCCAGCACCCGCATCAGGTCGCGCTGGGGAGCCTGGCGAAAATAATCCTCGCGCGCGCCTACCGTCAGGCTGAGCATGGCTTTTTTGCCGCGCAAAAGACCGTTTTCGAAGCTATGCTCGTCGTCGTAGGCAAACCCGTAAGCAAAAACCCGCTCAATCCAGCCCTTCATGATGGCCGGCATCCCGTACCACCAGTCGGGAAACTGGAACAAGAGCAGGTCGGCCCGCCGAACCTTTTCGATCTCGGGCTGGATGTCTCGCAGGTCGCCCTGTAGCTCCTTTGCGCTGAGTACCGGATTAAACCGCATGGTGTAGAGGTCGGAAAGCAGAATGCTGTGCCCGGCCTGGCTCAAGGCCCGCACCGCCAAGTCGCGCATGGCGGCGTTGAAGGAGTTGGGGTTGGGGTGGGCATAAATAATCAGGACATTCATCGGCTCAAAGCCTACGGTTAAAGGCCCCTAGGCTGCAACGGGACGATGGTCATCGGTATAGCTCTCGGGCAATCACCAGCTTCTGAATCTCGCTGGTGCCTTCGTAAATCTCGGTAATCTTGGCGTCGCGGTAGTAGCGTTCTACCCGGTACTCGCGGTGGTAACCATAGCCCCCCAGCACCTGTACGGCCTCGCGGGTTACACTCACGGCCACGTCGGAGGCAAAAAGTTTGGCGGTGGAGGCCTCCAGCGTATATTTCTCACCCCGGTCTTTTTTGGCGGCGGCTTCCAGCACCAGCGCCCTTGCAGCCGCTATGCGGGTGTGCATCTCGGCCAGTTTGAAGCTCACCCCCTGGAACTCCCGAATCTTCTGACCAAACTGGGTGCGCTCGTCGGCGTACTGTTTGGCAATTTCGAAAGCGGCCCGGGCCATACCCACCGCCTGGGCCGCAATGCCAATGCGCCCGGAGTCCAGGCCAGCCAGGGCCTGGGCCAGCCCGCGCCCCTCCTGGCCCAGGAGGTTTTCTTCCGGCACAAACACCCCCTCAAAGCGCACCTCACAGGTATGGGCGGCGTGCAGACCCATCTTCTCTTCGGGGAGGCCAAAGCTAAGGCCGGGGGCGTCTTTCTCCACAATAAAGCTGCTGATACCGGCCTCACCCCGGGCCATGACCACGTACACCTGGGCCTGCCCGCCCGAGGTGACCCAGCTCTTGAGGCCGTTCAGTTCCCAGCCCCCCGGCACTTTTTGGGCCGAGACCTTGAGCGAGGCCGGGTCGGAGCCGGCGTGGGGCTCGGTGAGGGAAAAAGCCCCAATCCACTCGCCTTTGGCCAGCGGCACCAGGTACTTCTTTTTTTGCGCCTCGCTGCCGAACCTGTTCAGCATGTACTGGGGCAAACCCGAGGTCACAGAAAGAATAACCGCCACGCTGGGGTCGGCAGCGGCGATTTCTTCCATTGCCAGGGCCCAGGTTACCGAGTCGAGCCCGGCCCCGCCCCAGGCCTCGGGGGTGGTCATGCCCAAAAGCCCGAGCTGGGCCAACTGCTTGAGCTGGGGCCAAGGGTATTGGCCTGTGCGGTCGTACTCGGGGGCCATCTCCCACAGTACCTCGCGCGAAACGGCCCGCACCATATCCAGCACCATTTTTTGATCTGCGGTCAGAACGGCCATGAATATATCGTATCACGCTCTTTGTGCATAAAAAGCGTCATAAAAGGTCGTCACCGAACCACCTTGGCAAAAGCCCACATCAGCGCCTGTTCGGCTGACGTAACAGCGGATGGGCCATAAGATGGTCGATATGCCGAGGTTGCCAGAACGACTGCTGATGGCTGCGGGTCTAAGTTTGTTGCTATTGCCGCTGGGGCTGGTTATCAACCCCGAGCTGGGCCTGGGGCCGCTGGTGGGGCTATGGCTAAGCGGAACGCTGCTGGGATGGTTGGGCCTGGGTTTCCGAATTTTGCTTTGGGGGAGTGGGCTTTGTGCGGTGTTGATTGCGGCGGTGGTGTTTACCCCGCTCACCAGGGTGTTGGCAGAGGGTCTGATCGTGAATGAAGCCCCGCAAAAAGCCGACCTGATTGTGGTCTTGGGGGGCGGGATGCACTGCGGGGTGGGGGAACTCGAGGCCTCCTCGTTGGCCCGGCTGGAGAAGGGCCTCGAGCTCTGGCGGGCCGGGTATGCCCCCCGCCTCACCCTCTCCGACACGGTGGGGGAGATTTTCGGGGATGCCCGCTGTCCCTCGCTGGGCCGGGTGGCGGCAGCGCGGGTCAGGGCGCTGTATGGGGAAGAAGGCCCGGAGGTTGTTTTCCTGCCCCAGATGCGCACCACCCGCACCGAGGCCCTGGCCGTCGACGGGTTGGTGCAAGAGCGGGGGTGGGGGCGGGTTTTGCTGGTCACCACCCCCACCCACAGCCGACGCGCGGTGGGCGCCTTTCGCAAACTGGGCGTGGAAGTGGTAAGCGTGGTCTCGAGTGAGCCCCGCTTCGATATGGCCCTGTTGTCCCCCGCCGACCGCCTGCAGGCCCTTACTCCGCTGGTGCGGGAATACCTGGGACTCCTCACCTACCGACTGCGCGGCTGGCTCTAGCGATAAGCCTGCAACAAATGCTCCAGGGCCGTCTGGCTGGGGCGCAATTGCTCAGGGGTAAGTTGGGCCAGCGGGGTGCTAAGCCCCTCTACTTCGGCCAGGCTGGGGCGGTCGGGGTTGTAGTAGATCAGGCCGGTGATGAACTCCCCGGTTTCCTGGGCCCGTTGCAGGCGCTCGAGGGCCGCCATTTTGTTGGTGGGGTCGTAGTCGTTGTCCAGGTTGCGCAGGCTGATCAGGGAACCGTCGTGCAACCGCACCGTGCGGAACTCGCCGGGCTCTAGGGGCTCGATGGAGATTTCCTCGGCGTAGGGGATAAAGCCCAGCTCGTGCAGGGGCTGTTCGTGCTTGGTGCCGTAGCCATAGCTTTTGGGGCTGTCATCTTCGTTGTTGAAGGCCACACAAGGGCTGATGATGTCCAAGAGGGCCGTACCCCGGTGGGAGAGGGCGGCTTTGAGCAGCTCGCGCACCTGCTTGGCGTCACCCGCAAAGCTACGGGCCACAAAGCCGCACCCCGCGATGATGGCCTCCATGCACAGGTCTATGGGCGGGAACTCGTTATGACCGGCGTATTTGAGCGTCAGGCCCTCTTCGGCGGTGGCCGAGAACTGGCCCTTGGTCAGGCCGTAGACCCCGTTGTTTTCCACCACATAGACCATCCGCAGGTTGCGGCGCATCAAGTGCTTGAACTGGCCCATCCCGATGCTGCCGGTGTCGCCGTCGCCCGAGACCCCAATGGCCTTGAGGGTATGGTTGGCCAGCAGGGCTCCGGTAGCCACGCTGGGCATCCGCCCGTGCAGGGCGTTGAAGCCGTGGGACATGCCCAGAAAATAGGCTGGCGATTTCGACGAACAGCCGATGCCCGAAAGCTTGATAATCTCGTGGGGCCTGAGGTTTAGCTCGAAGCCGACCTGCACCACCTGGCTGGCGATGCTGTTGTGCCCACAGCCTTTACACAGGGTGCTGGGTGTGCCGTCGTAGTCTTTTTTGCTCAGGCCCACCGCGTTGAGCTTGATGGGAGGAACTGGATTGGGGTTTTCCATAACATCCTTTTGCCGTTGATGGCGGTAACTATCTGAGGGCTTCTTCTTGTAGCAAGCGCTCCTGTACCCAGCGGGCCGTGAGGGGTAGCCCGTCCAGGTGTGCAATCGAGTGGATACGGCCCGCGAATGTGGGCATCTCGGTTTGCAGGATGCCGTGCACCTGACCGTCACGGTTGAGCTCAATTACGTAGACCCGCTCGTGGGCCGCTACAAAATCGCGCACCTGCTGGTTGATGGGCAGGGCCCGCAGGCGCAAAAAGCTGGTGGGAAGCTGCCGGGCCAGCCGGTCGCGGGCTTCCTCGATAGCGTAGCGGGTGGTTCCGTAGGCGATGATGCCCACCTTGGCGGAAGGGTGGTGGTCTATGGCGGGGGCAGGCACCAGGTCGCGGGCGGTCTCGAACTTGCGGGCCAGGCGGGCCATGTTGCGCTCCCAGTCGTCGGCGCGTTCGCTGTACTGGGCTTGCTCATTGTGGCCGCTGCCGCGGGTGAAATAGGCGGCCAAGGGGTGGGGGGTGCCGGGCAGGGTGCGGTAGGGGATGCCGTCGCCGTCTACGTCTTTATAGCGGGCAAAGCCACCCAGGGCCTCGAGCTCTTCCGCACTGAGCACCTTGCCGCGCTGTAGGGGCCGGTCGGGGTATTCAAAGGGCTGGCCCATCCAGTTGTTCATGCCCAGATCCAAGTCTGAGAGCACAAACACCGGGGTCTGGAGCTGTTCGGCTAGATCCAGCGACTTCCAGCCAAACTCGAAGCACTCTTCAATCGAGGAAGGAAACAAGATGGGATGCTTGGTGTCGCCGTGGCCCAGGGTGTAGGCAAAGGAGACATCGCCCTGGCTGGTACGGGTGGGCAGCCCGGTACTGGGGCCGACCCGCTGGATGTCCCAGATCACCGCTGGAATCTCGGTAAAGTAGCCATAGCTGACAAACTCGGCCATCAGGCTGATGCCGGGGCCGCTGGTAGCGGTAAGGGCCCGTGCGCCGGCCCAGCCCGCCCCCATAATCATGCCAGCAGCGGCCAGCTCATCCTCGGCCTGAATGACGGCATAGGTGGGTTTGCCGTCCTGATCCTTGCGGAGTTTGGGCAAGAACTCGCGCAGGGCATCCATAAAGCTGGTCGAAGGGGTGATGGGATACCAGGCCCCCACACTCACCCCCCCAAATACCGCTCCCAGCGCACCGGCCTCATTGCCGGTCATGATGATGAGCCCTTCGGTTTTGTTCATGGGCTCGAGCCAGAAGGGGTCTTGCTTGTGCAGATTCTCGGTGGCCCAGGCGAAGGCCCGGCGCACCACCTGCATGTTGCTCTCCACCAGCTTCTGCCGGTAGTCGAACTGAGCCCCCAGGGCTTCCTCAACCACTTCCAGGGGCACCCCCAGCATCCAGGCCACCACCCCCACATAGGCCATGTTGGCCATGTAGGGCTTACGCTTAACCGGAACGTCAATCCCAGCGATCAGCTCGCTGACCGGAACCGGGTAATACACCACGTCGTCGCGCCTGGGCAGGTTCTTCAGATCGGCGTTGTAGATACATACCCCGCCGCTGGGTAGCTCCTGCAGGTCTTCGTGGGCGGTAGCGGGGTTGAAAGCCACCAGAATTTCTGAGGGCTTGCGGGCGATGTAGCCCTCGTGGCTCACCCGGATGTGATACCAGGTGGGAAGCCCCTGGATGTTGGAGGGAAAAATGTTCTTGCCGTGAACCGGTATGCCCAGCTTAAAAAAAGACCGCAAAAGGGTTAGATTCGCGGTCTGACTTCCGGTTCCGTTGGCGGTGGCAACAACCAGGGAAAAGTCGTTGATGATGGGCGTGTGGGGTGTCAGGCCCGCCTCTTGTTGTCGTTCTAGAACACTCATGATACCTCCTAGTGCTATGTAACCCATCAGGCCAGCACTTGGTGTGCCCATATCCTATCGGAAACGGGTGAGGTGTTGGAGTGACTTTATGCCCTATTTCATGCGAAAAATAGCACAAGAGGGGCTTGCCTTCGGTATGCCAGGGTGCAGCGATTCCTGCTATTCCAAAATGTCCTGGGTTCGTTCTGTTTGCCGGGCTCCACCTGAGCACCGCGAGAAGCTGCTCCTATTGCAGTCTTCACAGAACTTGCCTCCCATCCGCGGCTCAATATGTGAGGAGCGCTCTAAGGTGGGTAGGAATGGCCGGCCACAACCTGAACCTGGCCTGCAACTCGAGCGCCCCCATGCAAGAAAGTAAAACCGTACCCAGGCCCCCGGCTGCTTGCAATGCACGCTCGACGTTGTGGGTGCTAGGTGTACTTATCCCCCCGCACCACTTCCACGTTTTCCACAAAAGCAATAACGGCGTAATTGGCAAAGTAAACCTCGGCCAAGTGGCTGAGGATTTTTTCGGCAACCGTGGGGCTCACGATGGTTTCCAGGCGGATATTGCTGCCCTCCCATTCGCTGGCCCGCACCCCTCGGCTGCCCTCGCCCCGTGCAGAGGTAATGGTGTAGCCTTTGGCCCCCAGCTTTTTGATATCCCGGATCAGCTTTTCTTCCAGGAACCCCTCTGCAATGATGGTGACCAGCTTGAGTGAGACCAGGGCCATTAGCTACCTCCGTGCAGCCAGCGTGAAAGGGCGTAGTAGATGGGGATCCCCAGGGTCAGGTTGAAGGGGAAGGTGATGCCCAGCGAGGCAGTGAGGTAGTAGCTGGGATTGGCCTGCGGCAAGGCGATGCGCACAGCGGCAGGGGCAGCAATGTATGAAGCGCTGGCAGCCATGGTGCCCAACACCATCGCGCCCCCCACCGACATACCGGCCAGGCTACCCAGCCATACCCCCAGGCTACCCTGGACAATCGGCATGGCAATCCCAAAACCAATCAAAAAGCCCCCTACCGTTCGCAGGTCGCGCAGGCGTTTGGCCGCTACCATTCCGAGCTCGAGCAAGAACAACACCAGTACGCCCCGAAAAGGATCCACGAATACCGGGGCCACCTGCTTGAGGCCATCGGGCCCGCTCAAAAAGCCTATCAGTGAGCCCCCTACCAGCAACAAGATGCTCTTACCAGCTAGAATTTCCTGCACGGCTTCGCTTAGCGAACCTCCACCCAGGCTTCGACGGGCAATCAGCAAAGCTATTATGATAGCCGGGACTTCCAGAATGGCTACCAGGGTTGGCAAGAAGCCTTCTACTGGCTGCTGCGCGGCTTGCATGTAGGTGATGGCGGCAATAAAAGTTACAGCAGATACCGAGCCATAATGGGCCGCGATAGCAGCTGCGTTTACCGCATCGAAACGCCCCAACCGCCGTAAGGCCGCATAGGAGAGCAACGGGGTAAGCACGCTTAGGAGCAGGGTGGCGAGTGCTGGCTTCCACACTTCGGAGAATGGTGTGGTTGCCAGGGCGGTGCCCCCCTTTAGACCAATGGCCAGCAGCAAATAAATCGAGAGGGTGGTATATAGTGCTTCGGGGATTCTTAGGTCAGACTTGACCAGTGTGGCCACGATGCCCAGGGCAAAGGCCAGCACGGCAGGGGAGAGCAGGTTGATGCGAAGCAGCTCCAGCGTATCCACGCTATACGATTCTAAGGCCATTGGTGGCAATTCAACGACTGCCACAAAAATCAGCCCGCCTTGCAACCTGATGCGGCAGGGTTGGCTCGAGCAAAAGCAGGTTTGGTCGGCCCTCCGCCATGCGGCGGCCAGCCGGTTTTAGCGCGCAATCTGCCCAGGACAACAAAAGCCGCTGTGCCAGGTATTTGTGGGCGCCGTGCTAGATCAGTCCAAAGGCTTTTTGAACCTCATCCGGAACCGCTTTTGGGCGCCCGCGCAGGGGGTCAATCCAGACCCAGTCGGTCTCGCACTCCACCAGCAAGACGCCAGCGCGAAAAATCCGGTTGTGGCGGGTGGCGCGAAAACTGCGGAAAGCCACGATTTCTGTGCTGACCTCGAGCGCATCCCCCAGTAGGGCCGAGCGGTGGTAGGTGATGGTATGCCGATGCACCACCGGAATCACCCCTAGCTGCCTGAGGCGCGCCAGGCTCATCCCTACGCTTTCGGCATGGGCGGTAACGCAGTCTTCGATGTAGCGCAAGTAGACCGCATTGTTGACGTGGCCCAGGCTATCTATGTCGTTCTGGTGCACCACAATAACATGACTAAAGCGCCTTCTGGACTCCACCCGGATAGTCTACCCGCTGGGTGCCTGGAATGCCTGGATGCCGGGTTTGATCAGGTCTTGATCACTATAGAAACCCCTTGGCTTCCTGGTTTACTGCCCTTGCCCAAGGGAATACCCCGGCTTGCCGTCAAAGTTGTAAAGGTGTTCGGTTTTGATAAAATCCATGCCCGCGGCAGCAATTTTGCCCAGCAGCTCCACAATATCGTGGTGGTTGGGGGTTCCGTTCTGGGCCATGAAGCGCCCGCGCCAGTGGTCGGTGCGGAAGGTCTCGGGGAAGCCGCCGGGCCATACCTTTACGCCCCGGTTGGTGATCAGGGCGAGCTTGAGTTTTTCGGTGGAAAGGGGCTGAAGCAGCTTGGCTAGCTCTTCGGGCTTGGTGCCGCGCCAGTTGAAAAACACGTCAATGCCCACCAGCTCTTTATGGGCGGGTTTGGGATTGCGAACCATCAGCGGCACCATGGGCTCCTTGCTGGCCTCGCCAAATTTGGCCGGGCGTAGGCGCTCGGGCAGCTGCCCCAGGCGTTCGATCACAGCCTGGGCAAACTCGGCAGTGCCCACCTTTTTCTCGCTGACCCGCTCGTCGTAGATATCGGCGGTGTGGATACCGTCTTCCAGGGTTTTGAGCCAGGCGTTCTTGATGCGGGCGGCAGCCTCGGGCTGCCCAATGTGAACCAGCATCAGGATGGCCCCCTGCAATAGCCCGGAGGGATTGGCGATCCCCTTACCCGCAATATCGGGTGCGCTGCCGTGCACGGCCTCGAACATGGCGCAGTCGTCGCCCACATTGGCCGAACCGGCCAGCCCCACCGAACCTGCAACCTCGGCGGCGATGTCCGACAGAATGTCGCCGTACAGGTTGGGGGCTAGAATCACGTCGAAGCGCTCGGGCATCTCGGCCAGACGGGCCGCACCGATGTCCACGATCATGTGCTCTTTGTGCAGCTCAGGGTATTCGGCTCCAATTTCGTCAAACATCTTGTGAAAGAGGCCGTCGGTAATCTTCATGATGTTGTCTTTGGAGATGCAGGTCACCTTTTTGCGCCCGTTGCGCCGGGCAAACTCGTAGGCGTAGCGCACAATACGCTCGGTGCCGGGCTTGGAGATCAGCTTGAGGGCCATGGTAACTTCGTCGGTTTGCTGATACTCGATGCCCGCATAGAGGTCTTCCTCGTTTTCGCGCACGATTACCAGGTCAATAGATTTGTGCTTGGTGGTGACGAAAGGCTCGTAGCTTTGCACGGGCCGTACATTGGCGTAAAGCCCCAGGGTTTTGCGTACCGTCACATTGAGGCTCTTGTAGCCCCCGCCCTGGGGGGTGGTGATGGGGGCTTTGAGAAACACCTTGGTACGCCGCAGGCTTTCCCAGGCGCTCTCCTCGATGCCGCTGGTGTGCCCACGTAGATAGACGCTTTCACCGATCTCGATAACCTCGGGCTCGAGCTGTGCGCCGCCCGCCTCGAGGATTTGCAGCACCGCCCGCATGATCTCAGGGCCGATACCATCGCCAAAAGCAACCGTGATGGGTGTTTTGCTCATCTCTTCTCCTTGCGCTCCTTGGCGCTCAAGCGTCAATCTAGGTCAACCCAACTCAAGAGAAAGCACATTGCGACATGGTTCGTTTCTGCTAAAATGCCTTTTACCCTGGGGAATAACAGCTTAAAAAAGAGCAAAGGCCAGGAATCCGGGTGTTGGTTTTTGTTACCGGGTTTATGCCTGAGGGTAGGAGCGCAGTAAACTACTCCCCGATGAACCTTCCTTCCTATCCCCTGGTTGGCATCATCATGGGCTCCAAGTCGGACTGGGAGACCATGCAGCACGCCGCGCAAACGCTGGAGCAGCTCCAGGTGCCCCACGAAGTGCGGGTGGTTTCGGCCCACCGCACCCCCGACCTGCTCTTTGCGTATGCCGAAGAGGCTGAAGCACGGGGCCTCGAGGTCATCATTGCCGGGGCTGGGGGGGCGGCCCACCTGCCGGGTATGACCGCCGCCAAAACCAGCCTGCCGGTGCTGGGGGTTCCGGTCGAGTCCAAAAGCCTGCGGGGGCTGGACTCGCTTTTGTCCATTGTGCAGATGCCTGCCGGGGTACCGGTAGGCACCCTGGCGATTGGTCGGGCTGGGGCCATCAATGCCGCACTGCTGGCGGTGAGCATTCTGGGCAATAAATACCCCCAGTGCAAGACCGCCCTGAAGCGATACCGCAGCGCCCAGACCGAGGCTGTGTTGGCCGAGCCCGACCCTCGCCCCAGAGGGTAAAGTCCCCGAAAGGCAACAATGGGCACATTTTTTTGCTCCATGTCCTAAACTAAGTGTGGTGAGCATGAACAGGCGGGCCTTGCGGTGGGCATTGCCAGTAACGCTGCTGCTGGCTGGAATTGTGCTGGTGTGGGCCGCTTTACTCTCGTGGAGTCTGGCCCTGGTAGCCTTGCTGCTATGGGGCTTGCTGGGCTGGGTGTACTGGGGGCGGGTTTTAGGAGAAGACAAACGCCCGGATGAGCCGCAAACCTCCGCAGAGTTGGAGCAGGCCGAACAAGAGCGCTTGCGTAGTGAAAAAGTGTTGCGCCAGATTGCCGAGACCGTGCAGGACGTGGTACTGCTGACCGATGCCGATGTGCGGATTCAATATGCAACGCCTTCGGTTTACCCGGTGGCCGGCTGGAGACCCGAAGAGGTGCTGGGGCAGTCGGTGTACAGTCTGCTGGACCCTGAGCAGCGGGGCATCTTTGAACGGATGATCCGCGAGGCAGGCCCCGAAAACCATCTGGCTCGAGCGGCCTTTGCTTACCAGCACCCCGACGGCCAGCAGCGGGTTCTGGAGGCTTCCATCAACTTCCTCTTCTCGCCGGAGGGCGCTTTCCAGGGGGCGGTGGTGGGGATCCGGGACGTGACCGAGCGCTATCAGGCCGAGCAGGCGGTGCGGGAAAGCGAGCAGCGCCTACGCGAGCTGACCAACTCCATGCGCGACGTGGTGATGATGCTGGATGCAAAAGGCTTCATCGAGTACGTTACACCCTCGATTCAAGCTGTGCTGGGCTACAATCCCCGCGAATTGTTGGGCCGAAGCGCCTTCGATTTTTTTGAACCAGAAGACCATGGCTGGGTGTTGGAAGCGGTACGCGCAGCCCGGGAAGGTCGGCGGCCTTTGCGACTGGAATACCAGCACCGTCACCGCGATGGCTCCAGGGTCTGGCTCGAGACCCAGCTCGACTATATTTACGACCTCGAAGGCAACCCCATCCGGATGCTGCTGGGGGCGCGGCAGATTCAAGACCGCCGCGAGGCCGAAGAACAGTTGCGTAAAAGCGAGCAGATGTTGCGTCAGGTGACCGATGCTATTCAGGACATCGTTCTGCTAACCGACGAAAACGCCATCGTGCGCTACATTACCCCATCGGTGCAAAAGGTGGTGGGCGTTGCTCCAGAAACCATGCTGGGTCGTTCGGCCTACGAGCTGCTGGATTCCGAGCAGTCCAGGCGTTTTCAGGAGCTTTCAGCTGCCGCAAGCCCGGAAAACCCCTCTGCACAGACGAGTTTTATCTACCTCAGACCCGATGGGCGCGAGCTGTATATGGAAGCCTCAATCAACTTCCTGTTCGATGCCCAGGGCCGTGACCGGGGCGCTGTAACGGGCATCCGCGACCTGACCGAGCGCTATCAGGCCGAGCAGGCGGTTCGCCAGAGCGAGCAGATGCTGCGGCAGATTACCGACGCCATGCAGGACGTGGTGGCCCTGACCGACCCCCAGGGCTATTTGCGCTATGTGACGCCCTCGGTGCAGCGTTTGCTGGGCTATGCTCCAGAAGAGATGTTGGGCCGCTTGGCCTTCGATTACCTGGCCCCAGAAGACCGCGAAAAAGCCATGCGCCTAGCCGAACAAAGCCTGCAGGGAAGCGGCTCGTACCAGCTCGAGGGGCGCTACCGTCACGCGGACGGGCATTACATCTGGATTGACACCCTGGTCAACTTTATCTTCGATGGACAGGGAAACCCTACTGGCAGTGTGGTGAGTGGGCGCGACATTTCCGAACGACGGAGGGCCGAGGAAGCCCTGCGGGAGCGCGAGTATCGCCTGCGTCAGATTACCAACTCCATCCGGGATGTGGTGCTGCTGCTCGACCCCTGGGCCAAGGTGCAGTACGTAACCCCCTCGGTGAAGCAGGTACTGGGCTATCGCCCGGAGGAGCTGGTGGGCAGGCGCGCTTCCATTTTGCTCGATAAGGCCCAGTGGCCTGCCGTTCGGCGGCAAGGCTTGCAGGCCATCCGGGCTAAGCAGGTCTATACCACCGAGTGTGAATGCAGGCACAGGGATGGGCATGTGGTGTGGATTGAAGGCCTGGTCAATTTTGTCTGGGATGAAGCGGGTGCCCTGCAGGGCATTGTGGTGGGGATGCGCGACATCAGCGAACGCAAGCAGCAACAAGCCTACGTGGAGTATATGGCCTACCACGACGAGCTCACCAAGCTGCCCAACCGCCGGGCATTAAGACGAACCGCCGAGGAGCTGCTGTCGCGAGCCAGCCAGCGGGAAATACCGGTAAGCCTGTTGTACCTCGACCTGGACAACTTCAAGGCCGTCAACGACACCCTGGGGCACGATGTGGGCGACGAACTGCTGGTGGAGGTATCGCAGTTGTTGAGCAAACAGCTGCGCTCCGAGGACATGCTGGCCCGTTTGGGCGGTGATGAGTTTGCCTGCATTTTGTTCAACACTGATGCAGAGCAGGCCCGGCAGGTGGCGTTTCGCATGTCCAGGGCCATTCGTAGCACCCTGAGCTCGAGCAACCCTGCCCATAAGTTGCCCAGCCTTGGGGTTAGCGTAGGCATTGCCAGCTTTCCCAGGGATGGCCGAACCTTTGTCGAGCTGCTGAAGGTAGCCGATATTGCCATGTACCAGGCCAAGGACTCGGGCAGCCGGGTGGTTATTTACGATGCCGCCAAAAGCCCATATACCGAAGAGCGGCTTCAGTTTGAAGCGGCCATGCGCAAAGCCATCCAGGAGCAACAGTTTCAACTGCTGTACCAGCCCATCTGGCATCTAAGGGAGCATCGTATCGAGGAAGCCGAGGCGCTTTTGTGCTGGCCTTATCAGGGTAAAATCCTGCGGGCCTCGGAGTTTGTGCCCCTGGCAGAAGAGGTGCATCTGGTCGAACAGATGGACCTCCTGGCCCTGCAAAAAGGCTTATTGCAGCTCAAAAGCTGGTGTCGGGAGGGGTCTTTGTACCGCCTCTCCATCAACCTCTCGACCCAGTCGCTGGTGCAGCCCGAGGTGGTGCGGGAGCTTCTGGAGCAATTGAGCAAAGCAGAGGCCGACCCCCGATGGCTCACCCTCGAGGTAACCGAGAGTGGCCTCTTGCGCGAGCCAGAGCAAGCCCGCAAGGCTATAAGCAGCTTCAAAGATCTTGGAGTCCAGATCGCCATAGACGACTTTGGCAGTGGCTATGCCTCGCTGGGCTATTTGCGCCAACTGCCGCTGGATCGCCTCAAGATTGACCGGAGCTTCATTAGCTACTTGGGTACGAGCGTGCGCGATGAGAAGCTCATTCGTGCGGCCATTGATTTGGCCCATAACCTCGAGGCCGAGGTGGTGGCCGAGGGGGTCGAGACCCAAGAGCAGCTCGAGTGGCTGCGCGAAAATGGCTGCGATCTGGTGCAGGGTTATCTGGTGGGCCAGCCGGTTCTCATTGCAGACTGGCCGCCACCCCTACCCATCGAGCGCCTTTTCCTTTCTGTGAGGAAATCAGAAAACCAGAACCAGCCCAGATGAGGTGAGGTGTCCTCAACTTGGTTCTTCGGGTGGGGGTCATTTGAGCGGGCGGGATCCCCTTTAGCGTCCACAGCCAGCCGGGTGTAGAGCGGGCACTGAGTGTCTCCATACAAGATGCTGTTCCGAAAGATCGCTTTAGGAATTGCGCCAGGGACGCATAGACTCATTCCGCGGGTTTTGCCAATCTACCCTGGCGCAACTTGGACGGTGTGGGGAGGGGCCTCGACGGGTTGGCCCGTTGCCCAGGCTCGAGTAGGCTATGGGGGTGCAGATAGGCGTTTTGGGAGGTGGACAACTGGGGCGTATGCTGGCTTTGGCGGGGTATCCGCTGGGGCTGCGCTTCAGGTTTTTTGACCCGCTGGCCGAGGCCCCGGCAGGCCAGCTAGCCGAGCTGGTGGTGGGCGACTACGCCGACGAGGGCGCGCTGGCCCGTTTTGCCGATGGGCTCTCGCTTTTGACCTACGAGTTCGAGAACGTGCCGGTTTCGGCTGTAGCCTGGCTGGCCCAGCGCCTGCCCGTTTATCCCCCGCCTGTGGCCCTGGAGGTGGCCCAGGATCGGGTGGCCGAGAAGACCTTTTTTCAGGGGCTGGGCATCCCCACCCCCTTGTTTTACCCGGTGCTGACCTATAGCGACCTGCAAGACGGCCTCGAGCGCACCGGCTGGCCGGCCTTGCTCAAAACCCGGCGACTGGGCTACGACGGCAAGGGGCAGAAGCTTCTGCGTTCGCCTGCCGACCTCGAGGCAGCCTGGGCCCGGCTGGGGGGACAGCCCCTGATCCTGGAGGCCTTTGTGCCCTTCGAGCGCGAGCTGTCCATCCTGGCGGTGCGGAGCCTGGGCGGCCAGGTGGCCTTTTATCCGCTGGTGGAGAACCACCACGCCGGGGGCATTCTTCGTAAAAGCCGGGCCCCGGCTATGCCGGCCCGCCTGCAGCACGAGGCCGAGCGTATCGCCACGCGGGTTCTGGAGAAGCTCGACTACGTAGGGGTCTTGGCTATTGAGTTATTCGAAGTGGAGGGCACCCTCTGGGCCAACGAGATGGCCCCGCGGGTGCACAACTCCGGCCACTGGACCATCGAAGGGGCCGAGACCAGCCAGTTCGAAAACCACCTGCGGGCCGTGCTGGGCCTGCCTCTAGGCTCCACTGCCCCCCGCGGCCAGGCGGCCATGCTCAACCTGATCGGCCTGAGGCCCGACTTTGCCCGGGTGCTGGAAATTCCTGGGGCCCACCTGCACTGGTACGGCAAGGAGGTGCGCCCCGGGCGCAAGGTGGGGCACGTGACCCTCCGGGCCGATACACCTCAGGAGCTGGAGGCCCGCCTGGTTCGGCTCGAGGCCCTCCTGGCCGAAGTCACAGGTTGAAGTACTTGGCTGCAGGATGGTGCACTATGATGGCGCTGGTGGACTGCTCGGGGTGGAGCTGGTACTCCTCGCTCAGCTCCACGCCAATTTCCTGCCACTGGAGCAGTTCCTGCAAATACTTCTGGTCTTCCAGGCGGGGGCAGGCCGGGTAGCCAAAGCTGTAGCGGCTGCCCTGGTAGCCCTGGCGGAAGAGTTCTTCTAGGCTGGTGGCGTCGTCCTGGGCGATATCGAGCTGCTGGCGGATGCGCTTATGCCAGTACTCGGCCAGGGCCTCGGCCATCTCCACCGAGAAGCCGTGCAGGTACAGGTAGTCCTGATAAGCATCGGACTGGAACAGCGCTTGGGCTACCTGCGAGACCTTGCGTCCCATGGTGACCACCTGGGCGGCCAGCACATCGCGCGCGCCATTTTCCCAGGCCGCCGGAGGGAACCAGTCTCGCTCGGCCCCGATGGGTTCGGCATAGCGGGGACGGAAGAAGTCGGCAATGCACAGGTGGCGTGAGCTAGCCCCCATCTGGCGGGGGAAGTTGAAGCGGAACAGCTCGGCCCCCGAGTCGGGGTCAAAGACGATCAGATCGTTTTTATCGGAGGCCACCGGCCAGTAGCCATAGACCACCGCGGGCTCGAGCCAGCCTTCGGCCAGGGCCTGGAGCACCATGTCTTCGAACATCGGCTCGGCCAGGCGCTCGAGGTAGGCCTCGTACTCGGGCTGGCTCATATCGCCCTTGCGGAAACCCCACTGCCCCCGGAAGAGGGCGTTTTTGTTGACGTAGCGGGAGATGACCCCAATCTCTAGCTCACTCGAGTCAACCACCCTTCGGCCCCAGAAGGGGGGGCGGGGGATGCGGGGGGCGGGCGGGGTGTTGGAAGGGATGTACTCGGAACCGGCCATCAGTTTCTCCTGCAGAATTTCGTAGGCAGTTTTGTACTTGTGGCCGCTCATCTCGCGGCTGGTCAGTTGGGGTGGGGCATTTCCGGTCAGCTCTTCCATCAGCTGCAGCCCGTCAAAGGCATCGGAAGCATAATAAACCGGGCCGGTGGTGTAGACCTGGCGCAGGTCGTTTTCCACGTAGTGCCGGTTGAGGGCGGCTCCGCCCAGTACCACCGGCAGGCTGACCCCTCGAGCCGCCATGTACTCGAGGTTCTCCTTCATCACCACGGTGCTCTTGACCAAAAGCCCGCTCATCCCCACCGCGTCGGGCTTATGCTCCTCCACCGCGGCCAGGATCTCCTCGATGGGCTTCTTGATGCCCAGGTTGACCACCTTATAGCCGTTGTTGGAGAGGATGATGTCCACCAGGTTCTTGCCGATGTCGTGCACATCGCCCTTGACCGTGGCGATGACCATAGTCCCTTTGTGCACGCCCTCGAGCTTCTCCATGCGCGGCTCGAGGTAGCGCACCGCGGCCTTCATGGTCTCGGCGGCTTGCAGCACGAAGGGCAGCTGCATCTTGCCCGTGCCGAACAGGTCGCCCACCACCTTCATGCCTTCGAGCAGGATCTGGTTGATGATCTCCACCGGGCTGTACTTTTCCAGGGCCTGTTCCAAGTCGGCCTCGAGGCCCACCTTGCGCCCCTCGATGATGCGTTTTTTCAGGCGCTCCTCCAAGGAAAGCCCGGCCAGGGGGTCGTGGGCCAGGGTTTTGTCGACCTTGTTTTTGGCGAAGTAATCCACAAAGGCAAAAAGCGGGTCGTGGATCACCTCGCCGCCCGGCCCGAACTGCCGCCGGTCGTAAATCAGATCCAGGGCCAGCCGGTACGGCTCGGGCGGAATCTGGTTGATGGGCAGAATTTTGCCGGCGTTCAGAATGGCCGCGGTCAGGCCGGCCTGGATGCACTCATCCAAAAAGACCGAATTAAGCACCACCCGGGCCTGCGGCGCGAGCCCAAACGATACGTTGGAAACGCCCAGGATGAAGCCCACCTCGGGCAGCAGTTCACGCACCTTGCGGATGCCCTCGATGGTCCACCGGGCCAGCTTGCGGGTGTCCTCGTCGCCCTGGGTGATGGGAAAGGTGAGCAGATCGAACAAAATGGACTCGCCTGGGATGCCGTGCACCCGTGTGAGCCGCTCGTACATGCGCAGGGCAATCTCCACCTTGCGCTCCACGGTTTTGGCCATGCCGGCTTCTTTGTCCTCGTCAATGGTCAGGGCCACCAGGGCTGCGCCGTGCTGCTTGGCCAGGGCCGCCACCCGGTCGAACTTCTCCAGGCCGTCTTCCAGGTTCACCGAGTTCAAAATGGCCCGCCCGCCCAGGTGCTTGAGGGCTTCCTCCATCACCTCTACCTGGGTGGTGTCAATCATGATGGGGATGGGCACGCTGGTGGCAAAGCGTTTCAGCACCTCGCGCATATCGCGCACCTCGTCGCGCCCGGTCCAGGCCACCGAGACATCCAGCACGTGGGCCCCTTCGTCCACCTGTTCGCTGGCCAGTTGGTTCATGCCGTCGAAGTCGCCGGCGAACAACAGCTCGCGGAACTTCTTGCTGCCGGTGGCGTTGGTGCGCTCACCCACAATCAGGAGGCCGGTCTCCTGCCGCAGCGGCACGCTCTGGTAGAGGCTGGCCACCTGGCCCAAAGGCGAGGGCTTGGGGTTCTGCTGGCTACCCCGAAGCACCTGGCTGTGCCCCCGCAACCCCTCCACCAGCGCCCGGATATGTGCAGGCCCGGTGCCGCAGCAGCCGCCCACCGCGTTCAGGCCGTACTCCCGCACAAACTTGAGCTGCCAGCGGGCCAGCTCGGCAGGGGTGAGGTCAAAAACCGCCCGGCCCCCCTCGTTGCGGGGAAGGCCGGCGTTGGGCAGGCAGGAGACCCAGCGGGTGCTGTTCTGGCAGAAGTAGCGGATGTGGGTGTCCATCAGGTCGGGCCCCACCGCACAGTTGATGCCCACCACATCCACCGGCAGGCTTTCCAGCACCGTCAGGGCGGCCCCATCATCGCTGCCTACCAGCAGGGCGCCGGTGGCCTCGAAGGTGACCTGCACCTGCAGCGGCACCTCCCGTCCCAGGTCGCGCATGGCCTGGCGGCAGGCCAGCACTGCGCAGCGAATCTGCAAAACGTCCTGGCAGGTTTCGATCAGGAGTAGATCCACCCCACCGCGAACCAGGCCCCGGGCCGCCGTGCGGTACGATTCGAACATCTCCTTCCAGCCAATCTGCCCCAGCGAGATGAGCTTGGTGCCCGGCCCCAGCGCGCCGGCTACAAATCGCGTTGTTTCGTCCTTCCCGTTGTCTACAACCTGACGGGCGATCCGGGCCGCCTCGTAGGCCAGGTCTTCGGCCTCGGCCTCCAGGCCATACTCCATCAGCACATGGGGCAAGCAGCCGAAGGTGTTGGTCTCGATGACATCGGCGCCGGCCTCGAGGTAGCTCTGGTGGATGGCGGCAATCACATCGGGGCGGGTGCGGTTCAGGATTTCCGGGCAGCCGCTGTACTGGGCTCCGCCAAAGTCGGCGTCGCTCAGGTTGTACTTGAAGATTTCCGTCCCCATGGCCCCGTCGTAGACCAGCACACGCTCGGAGAGGGCCTTCAGGTAGGGGAAGGCCTGGGAGCGGGCCTGTAGCGCATAGCCCTGGGCGGTAAGGGGCTCGAGGCCCTGTTCGGCAAAAAAGTCACGCGGAGCGTTCACACTCACAAAGGCTATTGTAGAGCACGGTATACCAAATGTATGCGTAGCGGGCTGCACAAGCCCTCCGGGCGGCTTATGCCAGACGGACAGGCCAGTATGGCTTGTATTTATCGGGCCCACTGCGCACAATCGGGGTGTGCAGGTGGCCGAAACCCTCGAGCAGGCAGCGCAAGAGCAGGGCTTTCTGACGGCGTGGGCTGGCCTGGATTTGCCGCAGGAAACCCAGCAACGCTACCGCGACTGGGTAGCCGAGGGCAGGCAGGCCCAGATGGCTTACCTGGCGCAAAACCTGGAGATCCGGCTCAACCCGCCGCAGCGCTTCGCCTGGGCCAGAAGCGTGCTGGTGCTGGCGGCCCCCCATGCCTACCCCCCGCCCCCAAAGCCTACTGGTGGCCTTCGCCTGGGCCGGGTGGCCCGCTACGCCTGGGTGCGGGATTACCACCTCTTGATAGCGCCCCATTTACAGGCCCTCGAGCGCCTGGCCCAAAGCCTGGGCCTAGAGGCTAAGGGCTATGTGGATACCGGTCCCCTGTCCGAGCGTTCCTATGCCGCCCTGGGGGGTCTGGGCTGGATTGGCCGCAACGCCATGCTGATGCGGATGGGGGAGGGCACCTACCTCACGCTGGCGGTTCTGCTCACCTCTCTTCCCCCAACCCGCCTAGAAGCGCCTTACCCGAACCGCTGCGGAACCTGTACCCGCTGTGTGGTGGGGTGCCCCACCGGGGCCTTGCTGGGCGATGGAACCATGGATTCCCGCTTGTGTATCAGCTACTGGACCATCGAACACCGAGGCCTGATTCCTGCTGAACTATGGGCGGGCATGGGGGACTGGTTGTTTGGCTGCGATGTCTGCCAGGAGGTGTGCCCCTGGAACCGCAAGGCCAGGTCTTTCTGGCAGGACTTTATCCCCGAACCCGAGCTGGCCTACCCCAACCTGGAAGATTATTTTTACCTTTCCTCCAAGGCCTTCGAACGCAAATATGCCGGAACCGTCTTCCTGCGACCGGGTCGTACCCGTATGGCCCGCAATGCGCTGGTGGTGCTGGCCAACCTGGGCAACCCGGACTACCTGCCCCTGGTGCGCCACGCCGCCCAGGACGTGAATCCGGTGGTGCGGGCCACCGCCGCCCAAGCCCTGGCCCGACTGGGCGACCTGGAAGCCCTGTGGCCCCTGCGCCAAGACCCCGAGCCGCAGGTGGCCGAGGTGGCGCTGGGGTTGCTGGAAGGGCGGGTATAGTAATACCGGATTCAAAAAGATAATCTTCAAACAAAAAGCGCTAAGAGGCTATCTTTTTGAATCCTAGAGCACTCCCTTTGGTCGGGTTAGTTCGTCACCGTTCGGTGACGAACTAACCGAATCTGGTATAAGAAATGTCTTTGATTTGTTCTTTTTCTGGGGCCCCCGCCTGAAGCGCGGGTAGCAAAAACCTGAAAAAACGATGATGCTCCAACAATCCCTAACGGAACGATTCAGGCGGGGTTCATATAAACCCCATCCTCAGCCTCACTGGGGAAACCGCCCCTGCCGCACCACCTCCGCCAACACCTCCGGCAGCTCCCAGGCCGCCAGGTCGAAGGTAACCTGACCGTAGTCGTAGGGCAGCTTCAAAAAGCGGTGGAGCACATCGCCGTGGACATCATCTTCCAGAATGAGCACGTCGGCCCCTGGCTCGCCCCCCAGGCTCAAGCCCACCGAGCCGGGGTCGAAAACCACCCCTTTATGTACAGCCCGACGAAAGGGGATGTGCTTACCGGCCACCACCGCGTAACGCGAGCGAATGGACTCGAGCATCTTCAGAATTTCCTGGGGGTGGGCTTCGTTCAGGTCAATTTTGTGCTCGGGGTCTTCGGGCGAGCCGTGGAAGGCCATCAGGCGCCCCCCTGGGGTCTCGTAGCGGTGACGCGAGCGAAGGTTGCGTAGAAATTGCATCTCGCGAGTGCCAGCTGTTCCCGGGTCCAGATGATGGTGGTCTCGGCGATGCCTTCCCGCGGTGGGGAGGGCAGGGCATAGGCTACCCGAAGGTCGGCGGCTCCTGGGACACAGGGAATGCCCTCACGGTCGAGCTTGCGAATAACCTGTCGGGGATGGGGACCATAGCCGACCAGATCTCCCACAGCCAGCACCTGCTCAACCCCCTCCTTGCGCAGGGCCTCGAGGGCCACCTCGAGCGCAGGCAGGTTGGCATGTATTTCGGCGATAATTCCCAGTCGCATGTTGCCATCATTTTGCCATGTTCGGGCGCTGGTGCTGGGCCACTCGCCGTAATCTCGTTTACTCAAGGCCCTGCCGCGTATGATTGGGTGGTGCAGACCTGGTTTCCGCTGCTTTTAGGTGCGGCCCTAGCGCTTACTCAACCCCCCAGCCCGCTGGGCTTTCTGGCCCCATTGCCTCTGGTCTGGCTTTTGACCAGGGGGGGCTTCCGCTTTGGAATGCTGGCCGGAATGGGCTTCTGGGCGATGCACCTGGTCTGGCTACCCCTTAGCTTTGTGGTGCTTTTTGAAACGCCCTGGGGGGCGGTGCCCTACCTGCCGCTGGTCTTGATCAAGGCGGCCATCTGGGGGGTCGTGTTTGGCCTGACCCGGGGCAGGCCGCTGGCCAGGGCTGGGTTGTGGGTGGTGCAGGAATACCTCACCTCCCTGGGCGAAATTGCCTTTCCCTGGGGTTTTGTGGGCTATGCTCTGGTGGATGCCCCTGGGCGGCTGCTGGCCAGCCTGGGCGGGGTTTACCTGCTTTCGCTGGTGGTGATGGGGGTGGCGCTCTGTGTGTATGCGGCCTGGCAGCGCTTGCGGAAAGACCCGGTGGTTTTTTCACTTCCGGCTTTGGGCCTGTTTGGACTGGGCCTGTTTTGGCTGGGGCTGTGGGTTATGCCGCTTCCTTCTGCACAGGGAAGCCAGAAAGCCCTTTTGGTGCAGGGCAACATCAACCCTTTGCGGAAGCTCGAGGGTGCCTCGGCCGAAGAAACCTACCTGCAACTTACCCGCCAGGGATTGCAGGCCCACCCCGATACAACCGTGGTGGTCTGGCCCGAAACCGCAGTTTCTGGCTTCTCGCCCGAACTAGTGGCCTTGCTCGGGAGCCGGGAGCTTATTAGCGGCCTCGAGACCGGCCTGACCAATCGTGCGGTGCGGGTGTATGGGGGCCAGATTACCCATTACTACGACAAAAACCGGCTGGTTCCCTTCGGCGAAAACTTTCCCTGGGCCGAGGTCTTGCGCCCCGTATACCGCTTCTTTTTCCGCGCCTTTGGCTTCAACGGCGACCTGGTTAGCCGCACCCCCGGCACGGGGTACACCCCCCTGGGCCGGTACGGCGCGTTTATTTGCTATGAGTCGGTCTTCCCGGCGGTAGCCCGCAGGCTTGTTCTAAACGGCGCCGAGGTGTTGCAACTCGGCTCCAACGATGCCTGGTATGGCCCCAGCTTTGGGGGCTTGCAACACTTTCAGATGGGCCGTCTGCGGGCGGTGGAAACCGGGCGCTGGCTGCTGCGCGCTGGCAACGATGGCGTAACGGCCATCATCGACCCCTACGGACGGGTTACGGCCCGCATACCGCAGCGGCAAGCCACCTACTTGGTGGGGGCTTTTGGCCTGCTGCAGTACCAGACCCCCTACGTGCGCTTTGGAGACTGGGCAGTGGCTTTGGCCGGGTTTTTGGGTGTGATTGGCTTGCGCAACCGCGCAAAAGGCACTATAGTTTAGTCTTGCTGGCAGGTATGCCAGAAATGTGCGGGCGTGCCGGGATGGCGGAATTGGTAGACGCACCCGACTCAAAATCGGACGGTTAACAGCCGTGTGGGTTCGAGTCCCATTCCCGGCACCAACCAATCCCAAGCGCAGTGGAGGCCTTACGTGGAGTTCTTGCAAAACGTCCTAATTTTCTTCTACATCGCCGTGGCCGGGTTCCTGGTCTATCTGGTGCTTTCCCAGGAACCCAAACAGGGCGCAGGCGATATGTTTGGTGGTTCGACCGATCTTTTCAGCACCCGTGGGGTTACCGGTGGCCTGTACCGTATTACCGTAGTGCTGGGCATACTCTTTGTGGTGCTGGCCTTCTCGTTCCGCTTCTTCCCTCGATAAACGCCGCTTGGTGAAGGCCTTGCTTTGAGCCTCGAGGCCTCTGTACCGGGCGCTCGCAGGCCTGGCGTTTCCCAAAACCGTTGTGCTGGTCACGCGAAACCGTGCTTGATAAGGCGCTAAAACCCGCCTTTCCCTGCGGTTTTGTGTGCTTGCCGGCCCGGCAATAAAGTTGCTTTGCCAGTGGAATGTCGCAGCTTAATCTGCGGAAGCCTGCCCGCCCAAAGCTGGCAACCCCTAAATCCCAAGCCCGCTGCCCAGGGCCGATTATATTGTTCTGGACGCTATTTGACTCACATCAAAAGCGCTGCGACTAAGCCTTATCCACCGTTCGGTGGATGTAATTTCGACTGCATTTACACCTCCAGGCCTTGACAGCCGCTTGATGGCTTTATAGCTTTGTACCAAGTCCATCTGGCTCTGATGCTTTTTTTACAAAAGAGCGAGGGTGGTGAACTGTCCAAACTATAGTAGGAGGCTAAGAATGAAGAAACTGTTGGTCTTAGGAATGCTTGCCCTGGCTGGACTGGCTATGGCCCAGCCCAAGGTGTTCAAGGGCACTGAGCCAGGCCGTGCCGGTGGTGCGTATCGGGTTACCTCCATCTCCGACCCCCGCACCTGGAACCCCTTTGTGGCCCGCGAAACCTCGTCCACCGACATCATCGCGCTATTTTTGCCTTATCTGACCACCTACGACCCCTATACCCAGGCCCCCGAAGGACGTCTGGCGAAGTCGTGGGAGGTGCGCAACAACGGCTTGACCGTTATTTTCAAGCTGCGCGAAGGGGCTAAATGGTCGGATGGACAGGCCATTGATGCCGACGACGTAATTTTCAGCGCCACCGTCCATGCTGACCAGCGGGTTAACTCCAACTCCCGCAGCAGCTTCATCCTGGATGGTCAGCCCATCAAGTGGACTAAAGTAGACCAGTTCACCGTGCGGGCCGACTTTCCCAAGCCCTACGCACCGGCCCTGATCCAGGGCTGGTATATCGTGCCCGAGCACATTTTTGGCCCTGCCTATCGCGCTGGAGTGCAGCAACTCCAGGCCCTGTGGAACCTGGACACCCCCCCGGCCCAGGTGGTTTCGGGTGGTCCCTTCAAGCTGGATAGCTATGTCAAGGGCGAGCGGGTGGTTCTGGTGCGCAACCCCAACTACTGGGGCGTGGATGAGCGCAACAACCCGGTGGCCTACCTCGAGCGCTACACCGTGCAGATCGTGCCCGACCTGAACGCCCAGCTCGCGCGGTTCCTGGCCGGGGAGGCCGATACCTTCTCGGCGGCCAACGCCGACCAGGTGGCCCAGGTGCTGGAGCGCATCCGGGCCAACCGTCTGCGGGCCGAGATCTTCCCCAACGTGGACGTAACCCTGGGCACCAACTTCATCGTGTTCAACTGGAACCACAAGGATCCCTTCAAAGAAAACCTCTTCCGTCAGGTCAAGTTCCGCCGGGCCATGGCCCACCTGATGGACAAGAAGTCCATGATTGAGGTGGCCCTGGGCGGCCTGGGCCAGCCCCAGTGGAGCCCCATCTCCATCCCCAACAAGGCCTTCTTCACCGACGATGTGGCCAAGTTTGAGTTCAACCCGCAGCGGGCCCTACAGCTCCTGGCCGAGCTGGGCTTCCGCAGCAAGAACCGCGATGGCTGGCTGGTGAATGCCGAGGGCAAGGTGCTGGAGTTCAACCTGGTAACCAACCAGGGCAACAACGTGCGCGAGCGCATCGCCCAGATCTTCCGCGACGAAGCCCGTAAGGTGGGTGTGAAGGTGGAGTACCGCCCCATCGACTTCAACGAGCTGGTGCGTCAGCTCACCAGCCCCGCCGCCGATGGCACCCGTGAGTTCGATGCCATCCTGATCGGCCTGACCGGCGGTATTGAGCCTGCCTTCAGCCGCAACGTTTGGGAGCTCAACGGCTCTCTGCACGCCTGGAACCAGGGCGTGGGAGGCAAGAACCCGGCCAAAGTGGAAGCCTTCGAGGTGCTCATCGACACCCTGATGAAGCGCGGGGCTACCACCCTCGACCAGGCCCAGCGCCGTCAGATCTACGTGCAGTTCCAGAAGGTGGTGGCCGAGAACCTCCCGCTCATCTACACGGTGGCTCCGGCCTACAACCCGGCCCGGCTGACCCGCCTGGGTGGTATGTTCCCCAAAGAACAGATCAACTCCATCGTTGGTCAGTTCCCCTACATCGAGACCGTTTTTGCCAAGGAGTAAACGCCTTCTGGGGCAAGGGGTGGCCCTCCACCCCTTGCCTTCATGCTGAGGTTCTATGTTCGCTTACGTTGTACGAAGGCTACTCCAGCTCGTCCCCACCTTCTTTGGGGCGACCTTGCTGGCTTTTCTGGTGATTCAGCTTGCGCCAGGGGATTTTGTAACCCGGCTCGAGCTCGACCCCACCCAGGATCGCGAGTCCATTGCCAACCTGCGCCAGCAACTGGGCCTGGACCAGCCCCTGCCGGTGCAGTACGCCAAGTGGCTCTCGGGCATCCTGCAGGGTTACCTGGGCCTCTCGCTCTCCTATAAAACCGACGTGTGGAACGTGATCGGCCAGCGCATCCTGAACTCCATGGTTCTGGTGGTGCTGGCTACCTTGATGATCTACTTGATTGCCATTCCCATTGGGGTGTACTCGGCCATCCGCAAGTACACCTGGCCCGACCGCACCTTCACGGTGCTGGCCTTTTTAGGTCTGGCTATCCCGAACTTCTTCTTTGGTCTAATCATGCTGTTTTTGGCGGTCTGGCTCAACGACTTGACCAACATGCGCATCCTACCCATCGGCGGCATGACCACCGAGTTTATCCACCTGGGTAACTTGACCCGCGCCGCAGGGCTGCTCTTCCCGGTGGCGTTACTGGGAACTCTGGTGTACGCAGGCCTCTTTTGGTGGAAGAGCAACCACGGCCAGCCCGTAAGCTTTGGTGTCTGGGTGGGGCTGGTGATGTTTGGCGTGAGCACATTGCTCATGCTTTTCCCTTTGTTGCAAGGCCCTGGTCTACCCGAGCGGCTGCCCTACACCGAATCGCCCCTCTGGGCCAGGATTACCAACGTCTTGTGGCACGCCTTCCCGGTGGTCATCGTGGTGGGCACTTCGGGCCTGGCCGGCTTAATGCGGGTCATGCGGGGCCAGATGCTGGATGTGCTCTCGCAGGACTACATTCGCACGGCGCGCGCAAAGGGCCTGAATGAGCGGGTGGTGATCTACAAGCACGCCCTGCGCAATGCGGTGATTCCCTTTATCGCTGGAATCGGAGGGTTGCTGCCGGCTCTGATTGGGGGTGCTGGGCTGGTGGAGGTTACCATGGCCTGGCCGGGCATTACGCCCGCTCTGCTGGAGGCTATCTCGGCCATCGACATCTACGTGATTATGGGCCTGATCACCATCACCACGGTGCTGCTGATGATCGGTAATGTGGTTTCGGATCTACTGCTGGCCTGGGTAGACCCGCGCATCCGCTACAGCTAGGGGGTATGACATGCTACGAAGAGCGCAAATGACGTCCACCCCCCCGGCCAACCGAAGCTTTTTCCAGCAGGCCTGGATTCGCTTCAAGCGGCATCCGCTGGCCCGCTTGGGCGCCGCAGTTCTGCTGGTGTTTTATCTGGGGGCCTTATTCGCCGACTTCCTGGCTCCTTATCCGGAAGAGAAAAGCTTCCGCGATTTCTCCTTTGCCTCGCCCACCCAGATTTTCTGGCGCGACGAAAACGGGCGCCTGACCCGCCCCTATGTGTGCGCCTCCGAGCGACGCAGGAACCTCGAGACCTTCAAAGTCGAGGTCATTACTGATTGCGAGAAAGGCCGCTATCCCATCTACTTTTTTGTACAGGGCGAGCACTACCGCTTCCTGGGGCTGATCCCTGCCGACCTGCGCTTGATGGGTGGACCGTGGCTGCTGGAGGATAAGGCCAAGCTCTTTTTGTGGGGAACCGACGACTTTGGCCGCGACATCTGGGGCCGTATCTGGTTCGGGGGGCGCATCAGCCTGACCATCGGTATTTTTGCGGTGGCTTTGGCCCTGGTAATAGGCATCTTCATGGGCAGTATCTCTGGTTTCTACGCGGGCCGGCCGGTCACCTTCAGCATCGGGGTTTTGAACCCACGCTTCTGGGCCTTTGTGCGTAGCAGCCGATGGTCGGATCACCTGCTGGCCTTTCTGGGCTTGGCCCTGGTGGCGGCCTTGTTGTGGGGCATGTTTCAGGGGTACGAGCGCTACATCCGACCTGACCTACAGCGGGTGAGCACCCTGGCCCTGGGGGGGCTGGGCCTGGTGCTGGGCCTGGTGGTGCTGGGCCTGCTGTTATACAGCCTGGTCTGGCGCAGCCATCTGGTGCGGGCTTTGCTCTGGCTTTCGGCCTGGATTGGCATTGCCTGGCTGCTCTGGATCACGGTATGGGGCTTTTTGCAAAGCAGCCGCGGCCTCGAGGCCATTGTGGCGGGCCTGATTGGCGCAGCGTTGCTGGGGGCCATCGGCTACATTCTGCTGTGGCCGCGCATTGAGCTCGACCTCGACACCATCATCATGCGTACGGTTGAGGTGCTGGCGGCCATCCCCGACCTCTTTTTGCTGATTATTCTCTCGGTGCTGATACCTATGGAAGTGCCACCCGCGGTGCGTTTCGTACTGGTGGTAACGATTCTTTCCTTTGTGAACTGGGGCGGTCTGGCCCGTATTATTCGCAGCCAGGTGCTGCAACTGCGCGAGATGGAGTTTGCCCAGGCCGCGCAGGCTTTGGGGGCCGGCGATGCCCGCATCATCATTCGCCATGTGCTGCCGGGAACCTATACCTACCTGATTGTCGCCGTCACGCTGGCTATTCCCGGGTTCATCCTGGGCGAGTCGGGCCTTTCCTTCCTGGGCCTGGGCATCCAGGAGCCCGCTACCTCCTGGGGGTTGATGCTCTCCAAGGCCCAGGCTACTGGCATTACGGCATTTACCGAGCGTCCCTGGCTCCTGATCCCGGGGGTGTTTATTCTGCTGGCAGTTTTGGCCTATAACTTCATGGGTGACGGCTTGCGCGATGCCCTCGACCCGCGCACTAAAGTGTAGCCTGGGGGCCAGGCTGGGTTTGCTGCACCCTTGAAGCGAAACCACCAAAAGCGTAGTGCCCCAGGTGGGCACATCGAGAAGCAGGGTACTCGGGTGGGCCAGACCCAGTTGGCGATATAATGTCGCAATCTGCTGTTGCAGTGCTTAGGAGTAGGAATGGACGAGAAACGGCTGGTGGATGTAAAAGATCTCAAGGTTCACTTCTTTACCGACGATGGCGTGGTCAAAGCCGTCGATGGGGTGTCGTTCCACATTGACAAAGGCGAAACCCTGGCGGTGGTAGGGGAGTCGGGCTCGGGCAAGTCGGTTACGAGCCTGGCTATGATGCGCCTGATTCCAAACCCGCCGGGCAAAATCGTGGCAGGGCAGATGCTGTTTCGGGGCAAGGATGGCAAGGTGCGCGACCTGGCTAAAGAAGACGAAGCCACCATGCGCAAGATTCGTGGCAACGACATCGCCATGATTTTCCAGGAGCCCATGACCAGCCTCAACCCGGTCTACACCGTGGGTGATCAGATTGCCGAAGCGATTGTGCTGCACCAGGGTAAAAGTAAGAAGGAAGCCCTCGAGCAAGCCGCTGAGATGCTCGACCTGGTGGGCATACCCGAGCCCAAAAAGCGTCTGGCCAACTACCCCCATCAGATGTCGGGGGGTATGCGTCAGCGGGTGATGATTGCTATGGCGCTGTCCTGCAACCCCTCGCTGCTAATTGCCGACGAGCCCACCACGGCCCTAGATGTGACCATCCAGGCGCAAATTCTGGAACTCATGAACAAGCTTCGTGAAGAGATTGGCATGAGCATTTTGTTCATCACCCACAACCTGGGCGTGGTGGCCGAGATGGCCGACCGGGTGGTGGTGATGTACGCAGGGCGGGCGGTTGAAGAGGCCGATGTGGTGCCCACCTTCAAAAAGCCCCTGCACCCCTACACCATGGGGCTTTTGAACTCCGTGCCCCGGCTCGACCTGGCTGCTACGCACCAGCAACGCCTGGAAGCTATTCCGGGCAACGTACCCAACCCGCTTAATCTGCCCCCGGGCTGCGCCTTCCACCCCCGCTGTAAATTCTTCAAGCCGGGGTTGTGTGATCAGGACATCCCGGCCTTGCAAGATGCCGGTAATGGCCATATGGTGCGCTGTGTACGCTGGGCCGAAATTCAAAAAGGAGAGGCGGTGGAAGCATGAGTGCATCTGTTGCCGAAACCACGACCGCCAACCTGGTAGAGGTTACCAACCTCAAAAAGTGGTTCCCCATCCGTGGGGGAATCCTCTCTCGAGTTGTCGCCAACGTAAAAGCAGTTAACGATGTCAGCTTTTTTGTCAAGAAAGGTGAAGTACTGGGTTTGGTGGGGGAGTCCGGTTCGGGCAAGACCACCGTGGGCCGCACCATCCTGCGCCTGATTGAGCCCACCGACGGCACCATTCGCTTTGACGGTGAGGACATCACCCATATACCTAAGAACCAGCTTCGGGCCTACCGGCGCAGGATGCAGATTATCTTCCAGGATCCCTTCGCCTCGCTCAACCCCCGTATGACGGTGGGCGACATCATTGGTGAGCCGCTGGTCATTCACAACCTGGAGGGCTCGGCCCAGGCCCGCTACGAACGGGTGGCAGAGTTGCTTGAGCTGGTGGGCCTGAACCCGGGTCATGTGCGCCGCTATCCCCACGAGTTTTCCGGCGGTCAGCGTCAGCGCATTGGCATTGCACGGGCGCTGGCGGTACGCCCCGAGTTTATCGTAGCCGACGAGCCGGTCTCGGCCCTGGACGTTTCGATTCAGGCCCAGGTGGTCAACCTGCTGCAAGACCTTAAAGAACAGCTGGGTCTGACCATACTGTTTATTGCCCACGACTTGGCAGTAGTGGAGTACATCTCCGACCGCGTCGCGGTGATGTACCTGGGCAAGGTGATGGAGCTGGCCCCTTCGCGCGACCTCTACCTGAGACCGCGCCACCCCTACACCGAGGCTTTGTTGTCGGCCATTCCCACCCCAGACCCCACCATCAAGCGGGAGCGCATTGTGCTGCAAGGGGACATTCCCAGCCCCATCAACCCGCCTTCGGGCTGTGTCTTCCGCACCCGCTGCCGCTATGCCATAGCCGAGTGCGCCCATACCGTGCCCGAACTAAAAGAAGTGGCCCCTGGACACTTCAAGGCCTGCATCCGCGACGACATCCGTGGCTTGAGCTAGCCTGCCTTTATTCAAAAAGCGCCTCCCGGGAGGCGCTTTTTTGTTTGGCGCAGATGCCCAAGCTTTTTGGGCGGGCGCGCCCACCTTCAAGGCTTCATCAGCGCCCTCTCACCCTGCTTGGCAGACAAGGTGATTTACTGAACATATGCCAAAGCTAATTTTGTTATGGATAGCGCTGCTTTTGGGGGTAGTAGAGGCTCAAGAGGCGGTCATTTATCGGGGTTTTGCTGAGCTCAGACAACCCCAGACCCTGCCGCTAAACGAATGGGTCTGGGAGCCGGGCGAGGCCTTGTTTCAGAGCCTGGTGCCCGGCACCCTGCGCCTGATTGGGGTGACCGAACAATCGCGCCGGGTGCAGGTAGCGGCCCCGCAGAACCCCCTCACGGCCTATGTGGGCAAGGAGGTGCAGTTTTACTGGGAGGGCCAGTGGCGCAAGGCCACGCTGGTGAGTGCCGAGCGCAATCTATACCTGTATGAGGGCCGCTATCTGGTGGGGCTTCCGGGAACGGTGGCCTACCCCGACCCCAGCGGATTTTCTTCTGTGCCTGGCCCTAAGGTGGTCTTCCGTTACCAGGGGGGTGGTGCGGGTACCCTGGCTTATCTGACTCGAGGTCTGTCCTGGAGCCTGCGCTACACGCTGGAGGATGGCGAGCTAATCGGCTGGGCCACCCTGACCAATGGGCTGGGCCGACCTTTGCGCCTGGGCCGCACCGAACTGGTGGCCGGGAGCGTGCCTTTGCTGGAAGGGGGCTTTGAAGTACCGGCTTTGCGCCCCGAAACCCGGATGCTACAGAAAGCGCCTGCCGCAGCGGACGTATCTGAGGCGGAGTTCGTGGGGGAGGCAGGGGGCACCTACCGCTACCGCTTACCGGGAGAGGTGACGCTCGAGCCCGGCCTTACCGAACTGCCCTTTATTCGTACCCGTGTACAACCGGCCTACCTCTGGCGCTTGCAGACCGGCTTTAGCACGGAACGCGAGCTTGCTTTTGTGCGGGGCTTTCGCTTTGCTGCTCCGGAAAACCTAGCCGCCGGGGTGGTCAGCATCCGTGAGCAGGGGGTGTTTGTAGGGCAGGCTGGCACCGGCGATACTACCAAAGGTAACAACGTGATCTTGATGCTGGGCCCCGACCCCGAGGGCCGGGCTACCCGGCAGGTGGAGCAACAGGCCCGCAACCTCTTCCGCGTGACCACCCGTGTACGCAACCCCAAGTCCTATCCGGTGGAAGTCGAAATCCAGGAGGTAATGCCCCAGCCCTTTACCCTGGAAGGGGAGGGCCTCGAGCGCACCCCAGAAGGCTACCGCATTCGCTTTACCCTGGCCCCAGGCCAGAGCCGCTCGTATACCTATACCCTTACCTTGCAACAACACTGAGTAGGGAAGTACCCCTCGCCCCCATGCCTCACCGGCTTCCCCTGCTGACCCGGCGGTCAGGTAAAGTATAGGGGTGAACACCGACCTGTTGTATCAACTTCGTTTCCTGTCCGATCTGACTGAAGGCCCAGCTGGTAAGCCGCTATTTATCTACACCGATATCGAGCGGCCCGAGAAGGAGCCTCCCCGCTACCGTTCGCGCCTGGCTACTTGGGACGGAGGGTTGCGCTTCCTAACCCAAGGCGAGGCTAAAGCACCCTTCTGGCGCGGTAATTACATTTACTTCACCCGCAAGGTAGATAAAGCCAGCCAACTCTTTCGCTTGCCCCTGGCGGGCGGCGAGGCCGAGCAGCTCACCCAGTTCAAGTCGGGGGTCGAAGGCTACAAGGTGAGCCCTGATGGAAGCCGCATTGCCCTATTGACCCGGGGTGATTACGAGCCGCCCAGGCCAGATGAGCCCCGCACCTACCAGACCTGGCCGGTAAAGTTTGATGCCAGGGGCTTGTTGCCCGATCAGCCCAGGGAAATCTGGCTCTGGGAAGACAAAGAAGCCAGACCCCTGGTCAAGTTTTCGCAAGACATCGAAGAGGTGGCCTGGAACACACCGGGCGACGGGCTCTTCTTTACTGCTTCAGCCACACCGCAGGAGCGCTGGGCCTGGGTCCAGCGGGCCTACCAGGTGGGTCTGGATGGTCGGGTGGAGGAGCTATTTGGCGGGGTGGGGCCTGTGGGCGGCCTCGAGCCTACCCCGGATGGCGGCCTGGTCTACCTGGCGCACGCCTGGGAGCGGGGCGGGGGTACACAGTCCAGGCTTTATTACCGAGGGCGGAACGGGGCCATCCGGCTGTTGGCCGAAGGTTCCTTTCTGAATTCGGTGAACTCGGATATGCGCATCGGCGCTGGCTCCCAAACCCCCAAGCTGGGGCCCGATGGTCGGGTATATGTGGTGGTTACCCTCGAGGGCTCGGCCCGCCTGCTGGCGGTTACGCTCGAGGGGCAGGCCCAGCTTGTTAGCTCGGCAGAATCCAGCACCCTGGGCTTTGTCTTCTGCAACAACGAGCTCTACACCCTTTCGGAAAACTTTACCCGCGGGGCTTGCCTGGCCCGTGGTGAAGAGGTGCTGTATGACCCCAACGCCGGGATATTGCCCGAGCTACCCACCCCACAGGAGGTACGCCACCAGGCCCCCGAAGGCCATACCGTGCAGGGCTGGGTACTGCTTCCAGAGGGCGAAGGCCCCCACCCGGTAATTCTGTACATCCATGGCGGGCCACACACTGCTTTTGGCAATGCCCCGATGCTTCAGCTGCAATTGTTTCGGGATGCAGGCTTTGCTGTGGCCTTCTGTAACCCGCGGGGTTCAACAGGCTACGGGCAGGACTTCACCGACCTGGGGCAGCGCTGGGGGGACATTGACGAGAAAGACCTGCTGGGCTTTTTGGATGAGGTGCTGACCCGCTTTCCCCTGGATCCGAGCCGGGTGGCGGTGGCAGGGGGTTCATACGGGGGCTACATGACCAACTGGCTTACCGCCCGCCACCCAGACCGCTTCAAGGCGGCTGTAACCGACCGAAGCATCTGTAACTGGACAAGCTTTTATGGTGCTTCCGACATTGGCCCGCGCTTTACCTTCCTAGAGCTGGGTTCTAGGCCCTGGGAAAACCCCGAGCTGCTCTGGCAAAAAAGCCCGCTTTCGCTGGCCCATCAGGTGCAAACCCCCACCCTGGTGGTGCACTCCGAGCAAGACCACCGCTGCCCCATAGACCAGGGCGAAACCTGGTACACCGTTCTGTTGCAAAAGGGCGTGCCCAGCCGGTTTTTCAGGGTTCCCGAAGAAGGGCACGAACTCAGCCGCTCGGGTCGTCCCGACCGCCGCATTGCCAGGCTTAATGCCTACCTGGAATGGTTCAAGCGGTATTTGTGATATGAACCCCACCTGAAGCTTTCTGTTTAGGGCAGGTCAAAGCCGGCCAGATGCAAGGGCAGTTCCTGACACAGCTTCAGGTGGGGGCCCCAGCAAAAAGAACAAATCAAAGACATTTCTTTTGATTGCACCACGCCCTCGGAAGGCTGCCCTATCGCACCCTTCAAAGACGTTGCCTCCCATCCGGGAGGCAACTGTGCTGTGCAGGACAAAGAAATCAGGTTTTGAGCGGCTTAATATTGTCTAGGCCTTGGAAGTGTCCATGGCTTCGGGGATAACCCCGTAGGTTTCTTCGTAGCGCTGAATGTTTTCAGCCAGGCTACGCAGCAGCGCTTTGGCGTGCTGTGGGCTGGTGATAATCCTGCTGGTGACGACAGCCACCACCTGATTGGGTTGCCCGCTGGGTTGCATTAGGGCAAAGTCGAGGTAGAACTCGTTTTTTTGATGCGAGAAAATGGCAAAGTTGGCGTACTTGCCAAGGGCGGTTTCGCGGTCAATGTCTACGCGCAGCTCGGGCACCTGTGAAACTTCACTCACGATAAAGCCTCCTTGAGGCGTGGAACACTTTTTTTCAGCTGGAAGCGCACCCGACCCAGGCTTTGCATGGAGTCCATCAGCACCACCAGCAGGTATCCACCCTCGAGCGGAACCAGCAAAACTGGTCCCTCGGGGTACTCTACCATGACTTCTTCCACCTCGCCGCGCTTTAGCTCCTGCGATAAAGCCCGTGCAGACGCCAGCGCTGTGGAAGCTGCGCCGCCAAAAAAATCTATGTCCGGAGCCTGCTCGGTACGCATGCTTTCCACCACAAAGCCGTCCTCGGCCATTAGCGCTGAGGCCACCACCCCTTTGGTTGCTTGCAGTTCGCCAAGAACTTCTTGAACCATAGAATCACTCCTAAATGGTCTGTGCCAAACGCATAGCCAGACGCAGAAGCTCGAGGCCGATACTTTTTCGGTCGGTGCCCTTCTCGACCACAGCGCCCAGACAGTAACCGCTGAAAACCACCACCAGCACTTCACGCTGCTCGGTGGCGATGGTGAAGCGCCTGAGCTCCCCGCCTAGGCTTTTGGCCAGGGTACGGCTGGCTCTGGCCAGGCTTGCCAGCTCGGCGGCGAGCAGCTCGGGTGCGGGCGTATCCTTGCCAATGCTTTCGATAACCAGTCCATCCTGACTGGCCAGAACAGCCTGGCGCGCACCAAGTGGTACCAGGGTCTCGAGCATTTTCATGCCAGGCCCTCGCAATCGTTCCAGATCATACGGGATTTAGCCTAGCATAGCCTCTGCCAAAGACCTGGGCAATTGCACACCACACCGTTACGTGAGGCCAGCCAGGTCTGTTTCCCATCACTGGTAGCCCCGGCGGTTTTCCAGCGCCCTGGCCAGGGTAACCTCATCGGCGTACTCGAGGCTACCCCCCACCGGTAAGCCATAGGCCAGGCGGGTCGAGCGAATATGCATCTGGTTTAGCCGTTCGGCCAAAAAACCTGCTGTGGCCTCGCCCTCTACGGTCATCCCGGTTGCCAGGATTACTTCGCCGATGCCCTCCAGGCGGGAGAACAGCTTTTCCAGGTTGAGCTGCTCTGGCCCGATGCCTTCCAGTGGGTTTAGCGCGCCGCCCAGCACATGGTAAAGGCCGCTGTACTCACCGCTGCGTTCGATAGCCATCAGATCCGAGATGGTCTCGACCACACAGATGACGCTTCGGTCGCGCTCTGGGTCGGCGCAGATGGGACATAGCTCCTCTTCGGCCAGGTTGCCGCACACCGGGCAGGGGTGCAGGGCTTGCGCGGCCTGCAGGCTGCCCAGCAGTTCCGAGGCTATATCGGGATTCTGCACCAGGAAAAGCCCAAGCTTTTGTGCGCTCTTAGGGCCAACCCCTGGTAAACCAGCCAGGGCCCGCACCAGTTTGAGTAGACGCTCAGGGTAGCGCATAAGCGGGCCAGTCAGTGATAGCTTGTAGCACTCGCTGCAAGCTATCGGCTTTAGAACATGCCCCCCAGCATGTTGCCGATGCCGCCCAGCTCCCGGCTCATCTCCTTCTCGGAGAGGTCGTGGGCTTTACGCTGGGCGTCCTGAATGGCTACCAAAATGAGATCCTCGAGGGCCTCGAGGTCGTCTTTGTCCACTGCATCGGGCTTGAGCTTAATGGCCTGAATCTGCCCATGTCCATTCGAGGTGACCTCTACCAGCCCCCCGCCAGCGCTACCGATGACCAGCATCTGACCCAGGCGCTCTTGCACCTCCGCTGCTTTTTTTTGGGCCTTCTGGGCCTCTTTCATGATTTTTTGAATGTTCATTCGTGCCTCCAAAACGACAATACATTATTGCACCTAGAAACCTTCTGCACCATTAGCTGGCCTTGGTTTCGCTCAAGGGAGTGGGAATGCCCCCCCGCACATAAACCACCAGAACTGCCAGAGAAACGGCTGTTCCGCTCAGAATCAGGACGGCCAGTACCCCCAGGCGGGGCTCGAGTACACCTGCTAAAAAAGTGCCGATGAGAACTGCACTTTGCATGGTGCTCCCGAAGGCTGCCAGGATGCGTCCGCGCAGTTCGGGCGGGGCGGCGGTCTGGACAATGGAGCGGGCCGGAACGATAAACATGCTGTTTAGCAAGCCCATTGCAACCATGGCAATGCCGGCCCAAAGCGGGAATGGAAATAGTCCGGTAGAGGCCAGAAATAGTCCCCAGATGCCCAGGCCCATCAAGAACACGGTTTCACGCGACAAACGACCGATGAGGAAGGGGGTGATGAGCGCGCCCAAAACGGCACCTGCCGCCATGAGGGCCTCGAGCACCCCAAAGCCCTGCACCCCGATCTTCAGGGCCCCTATGGCATAAACGATGCCCAGCGCCGCTTCCACCGAGCCGAAAGCTGCGGCTAAAGCCAGGGTGCCGACGGTTCGGCGCAGAACCGGGTTTTGCCACAGCGGACGCAGCCCCTCGGCCACTGCCGCGAAATAGTTGCCTTTACCGGCCTTGCCCGGCAGCGTAGGCAAAAAAACCAGAAATGCGGCGGCTATAAGGTACGAGACCACATCAATCCAAAAAGCGGGTGCAGGTCCCACACCGGCCACCAGCACGCCTGCCAGGGCCACAAAGCTCACATCGGCAAAGCGATCCACAAAGGTGATGAGGCTGTTTGCGCTATCCAGCTCCGACTTGGACACCAAATCGGGTATGGCGCTGTTGCTGGCGGAGTAGTAAATGGACTCAAAGACCGCCATCAGGAAGGCCAGCACCATGAGCAGGGGCATCGAGCCCATGGCAAACAGGGGAATGCAGGCGACCAGAAAGGCCCGAACCAGGTTGGAGATAACCATCAGGGTTTTGCGGTCGTAGCGGTCGGCCAGCGGTCCCAGCAGCGGCCCTAACACTGCTTTGGCCAGAAACTGGGCCCCCAGTATGAGCGATACCCAGACGGCATTCTGGGTCTCCTGGTAGGCCACAAATAGCAGGGCTACGCGGTGAATTTTGCTTCCGATAAGGGAAACCAGTGTAGAGAAAAACAGCCATCGGAATGCTTGATGTTTTAATGCGCTCCACATAGGTTGACCTATCATAATGAGTCAATGGTCGGTGGTAAAGTTAGACCAGGTTTAGATAAGGCAGTATGAGCATCACGGGCCACCGGGGCTGGAAATATGGGCCATGCCGAAGCCAGTATTCTGGCTTGCCGCCAGGTAAAAAGGGCAAAAACCCCGTGTACACCTCAAAGTTTTGCCTCCAGGGGGTGTATGCTGACCAGCCTGTGGGCCACCCGCGCGCCTTCTCGAGCCAGCACCAGCCCGCCTTCGGGTACCAGCCAGACCAGGAGGTCTTGTAGTTTACGGGGTATCAGACCGGTGGCCGAAACGTAGACGCTGTCGTCCTGATAGCGCAGCGAAAGAACCGCACTGCCCGCTTTAATGGTACTGGGGCTATCACCGACCGTGGTCGAGCCCACATCGCCCCCTAAAGTGTCGCGGGAGGGTGGGTTAAACCCGAGCCATTCGGAGAGCTCGAGGTGCAGTACCTGGGCATAGCCCTCAAGCCCCAGCATTCGCGCAATTTCGGCCAGGCGGGCTGTCCACTGGGGGTTTCGTTCGATGCGGCCCCTGACCACCTCGAGGCCCTTGCGGGCAAAGTCCTGGAGATTGTCTACCGGAGCCTCGCTGTACTTGCTGGCCGACTCCGGGCCAAACTGGCCGTAGTTGATCTCGCCCTTCAGACGCGCCGAAAGGGCCCGCAGCAAGCGCAGGTAGGCAAAGTGATTTTCCGGCCACATCAGATAAGCGAGCACCCGACCTTCGGCCAGAAGACTGGCCAGGCTGGCCGCTTCGCGTGGCCCGATACGCAGGTGCAGATAATCTTTGTAGCGAATAACATGCAGCTCGGCGTCGGGCAGGGTCAGACTGAAGGCCGCCTCTTCCTCGATAATCCGCTCCTGTTCGGCTACGCTTATGCCAAAGACTTTTCCTGCCTGCGAAATACCTACCTCGTGATTCCAGAAATAGAAGCGCTGGGGCATCAGGCGCAGGGTAAGCGCTTTGGCCTCGCGTGGAATGGCCTCGAGGGCGTATTCGGGGTTCTGGCTTCCCAGGATTTTCTGAGGTATTTGCGGCCAGCCGGCTTCGCCCATCGGACTGGGTAGGTAGCGGGTGAGCAGGCTGGTAAGGCGCTCAATGGCAGCCGAGAATCGCGCCCGGTCTTCTTCAATGACCAGCGACATGCGCCGTTCTTCGGCGGCGGCATTTTGCAGGCGTTCTTCTAAGGCCCGAATCTCGCCTAGGCTAAGGTTTTGCCGTCGGGCTTCCTCGAGTGCCCGGTGCAGGGCCTCGAGGCTAGGCCCGCGCGAGCTGGTTCGTAGCGAGCCCTCGCTTTCGAGTATCCGCCGGGCAAACCGCCTTATATAAGGCACGATTTCTTCGGGTGGGAGCTTGAGTTTGGGGGAGAGGGCAAAAGCCTCACGAAACAGCTCTAATAGCAGGTTTTTGGCGATGGTGAGGTTGTCGAGGTGAACCCTGGGGTCTGAAACGCTGGGAATGGGATGGGCAAGCGTGAAGCGCGAAAGGTTATAGTCCTGCGAAAAATGGGGGCTTTTGGAATAGGCCTCGAGGTTTTGCAGAATGGCAAAGGCCATGCGCAGCTCATCGCGCTTACCCTGGTTGAGAACTTTCGCCGTGCGAAGCAGGTCGCGGTCGAGACGGCTCCAGTACACCGCCTCGGCCAGTTTGCCCAGGGCTTCCCGCTCAGGGCTAAACGAGGCCTGCTCATCTTCAATCACAATTGCGCTTAGGTCAGGGGCGCTGCTTTCGTCCACGGTGGTTTTGTACCCCGGGCGGTGGGCCTTGAAGCGCCCATCAATGTCCCGAAACTTCTTGGCCAAAGGACCCGGCAGGTTGGACTGAATCAAAATTTGGCGCAAACGGGTGAGGCCGGCCATTCCCCCTTTGGGTTCGTTGCCTGCCACAAGGTCATCTACCTTGTACTCATATAACTCAAGTAATTCAACCAGGCCTGCTTTCATTCAGACGGTATTATAAGGTGTCATGCGATTGGCACGGCTCGAAATTGCCACAGAATCCAACATTGGCCGGCGTCGTCGGAACAACGAGGACTTTCACCGTGTAGCAGTGCATCCGACCCCAGCCGGAAACCTGGTACTGCTGGCTGTGGCCGATGGTATGGGGGGGGCCGAGGCGGGTGAGCTGGCCAGCAAGCTGGCTATTGAAGGGGTTAGCTCGGCAGTCAAATCTTATGCCGAGCACGCCGCAACAGGCCGCCCGGGCGTGGGGCTCAACCTGGTCATGGATAAGGCCTTTAAGCTCTCCCAACGGCGCATTTTACAGGAAGGGGAGCGGGTGCCCTCGCGTAAAGGCATGGGCACCACGCTGACTGCGGTAATACTCACCGAGTGGAACCGACAAGCCGTAATCGGACATGTGGGTGATACCCGCGCCTACCGATACTCATCGGGCCGATGGACGCTTTTGACCCAGGATCACTCCTGGGTGGCCCAGCAGGTACGCCAGGGCGTGCTAAGCGCAGAACAGGCCGAAGATCATCCCTGGAAGCACATGCTTACCCAGGCCCTGGGGCTCTCCGATGTTAAGCACGACATCATCTCGGTAAGTTTTGCGCCCGGCGAAGTGCTGGTGCTGGCCACCGATGGCCTGTATGGGCTGGTGCCCCCGGAGGAATGGAGTATTGGCGGCGACCTTCAATCGGCCCTCGAGAGCTGGGTGGCAAAGGCCTTGGTGCGGGGCGGCACCGACAACATCACGGTTGTAGCAGCGAGGTTCAGATGAGTTACCTGCTGGCTTTATTGTTGGTTGCTATTTCCACGGCCCTGATCCTGCGCTTAGGGCGTAGCTGGCCTATGCTGGCCTTGCTGGCCCTCATGCTGGGGGGCCTGGTGGTGTTGGGGGCCGAACCCTGGCTGCTGGCTGCTGCTTTTTTGTTGGGGCTGGGGGCTATTTGGGTTCCCAGGACTACCCGCGTGGCCTTCAAGCCTCGCCCTAAACCGACCCCCCAAACTGCCAAAGGCAAAAACAACCCAAAAGTTTCGGCCTCGAACAGCGTTACGGGCCTCGAGGCCCTGTACGAAATCCAGGAAAAAGTTGGCATTGGGGGCATGGCTACCGTTTACAAGGGCCGTAGCAAAAAAGACGGACGCCTCATAGCCCTAAAAATCCCCCAGGAAAAATACGTTGGCGACCCGCGCTTTGTGCGGCGTTTCCACCGTGAGGCCGAGCTGCTGGCCCACCTCGATCACCCCGGTATCGTCAAGGTGTACGACCATGGCAACCAGGGCGATACCCACTACATCGCGATGGAGTTTCTCGATGGCGAGGGACTTGACCGGCTTATCGAAAGCAAGCGCCTGTCCATCAAGAGCATAGTGCAGATAATGAGTCGAGTGGCCGAGGCCCTGCAGCACATCCACGCCCAGGGCATCATTCACCGTGACATCAAGCCCGGAAACATCATGGTGCTTAAAAATGCGCTGCGCGAGGACGGCAGTGTAGACCCACGTGGGGTGCGCCTGATGGACTTTGGCATTGCCGCCGGCAAGGTGCTGACCCGCCTGACCATCACCGGCGCCCGCATTGGAACCCCGGTCTACATGAGCCCAGAACAGGCCAAGGGCCAGCGCATCGACCACAAATCGGACATCTACAGCTTTGGGGTGGTGTTCTATGAGGCCCTGTGCGGACAGCCCCCTTTCCAGGGCGCCTATGAGGCGGTCATCCACCAGCAGATTACCCAGATGCCTGCCCCTCCCAAGCAGGTCAACCCCGAGATTCCCCAGGTGCTCTCCGACCTGATTTACCGGATGCTGGAGAAAGACCCGGAAAAGCGCCCAGGTTTAGAAACGGTGCTGGAGGTGTTGCGCGGTAAGTGGGAAGAAGACCCGGGCCTCACCGCGCCTTCCTACCTGGCCCTGGCGGTCGAGACCAAAAAGGGCACCCTGCGGCTGATGGACCTGAGCGGCACCTTAATGCGGATGTGGAGCGGGGTGGGCAGTGGACGGGGTATGTTCCCATCCCCCCCGCTGGCGCTGGCTGTTGACAGGGACGGGGGCTTTTGGATCAGCTTATTTGAGTATGGCGGTGGGGCAGTGCGCCTGGTGCACCGCTTTGATGCCGAAGGCGAGATTACCCACTCGATTGCACCTTACGGCATGAAGCTGGGCGAGCTCTTGTACCCGGTCTCGTTGGCGGCTTTGCCAAATGGCCTGCTGGTGCTGGACGGTGAGGCCTGCACCATCACCCGCTTTGACCTTGCGGGCAACCCCGTAACCCGTTTTGGTGGAGCCGGGCCGGGCCGGGGAACCTTTGAGTCGCCGAGGGTACTGCTGGCCAGCCAGAACTATATCTTTGTGCTCGATTACGGCAACCGCCAGGTGCAGCGCCTCGACCACAAAGGCCAGTATGTTTCACGCTATGCCTTCCGCAAGAGCCGGGAGTCGCAAGAGCTGCGGCTGCTGGGGGGGCTGGGCCTGACCCCTCAGGAAGAGCTTTTGATCTACGATGTGGACAGCCAGAAAATTCGCAAACTTTCTCTCGAGGGCGAGGTACTGCTCTCGCTGCCGCTGCCCGTGGCCGAGGGCGAAGACCCCAACAGCCAGGTGGATATGGTGGTGCTGGGCGATACCATCTACGCTATCCGCCGAGGCGGCAGCAAAATTCACCGCATCAAGCTGGATGGCCAGGCCCTGCCTAGCCTCGAGGTATACGCCCCATTGCGTGGCATTGCCATCTGGCACAACACCCTGCGCAGCAAAACCGAAGCACCAACGATACCAGATTCGGTTAGTTCGTCACCGAACGGTGACGAACTAACCCGACCGAAGGGAGTGCTCTAGGATTCAAAAAGATAGCCCCTTGATGTTTTTTGTTTGAAGAGTATCTTTTTGAATCCGGTATGAGCCGCTCGGCCCACTAGGGTCTTTTGATGGCCAGGCTACCCGCATCCCTTTTGCTGGGCGCTAACGGTCTGTCCTGAAGGGGATCGTCCTGTACAAAGCCATTAGCGGACCCTCGAGCCCAATGTTGTGCTGCCTTACGGCCAGGCTAGCGTAAAACCTTCATGCTAAAAGCATGAAACTCAAACCCGGCGACCCCGCTCCGCTGATTCAGGTACAAGACGCGCTGGGCCGAACCATAGACCTGGCTGAGCTGGTACGGCAGGGGCGCTACATTGTGCTGTGGTTTTACCCTAAGGCCAGCTCGCCCGGTTGTACGGCCCAGGCCAGGCAGTACGCCGAGCTGCGCAATGCTTTCCAGCAGCTTGGTGCGGAGGTGTTCGGGGTGAGCCGGGACCCTGCCTCGGCCCAGTGTGATTTTATCGATAAGCTGGCCCTCGAGGGCGGCATGATTCCCGATCCATCGGGTCTGTTGGGGCGCGCGTTGGGGGTTGGCGGCTTTTTAGGATTGGGCGCACTGCTGGGTTTGTATAACCGCGATACTATCCTGATTAACCCCCAGGGCAAGGTCGAGCAGGTCTGGCGCAACGTCAACCCCTTCCGCGATGCCCAGGTGGTGCTGGAGTACCTGGAGTCGAAGGTGAAAGCCCTTGGGCAGCTCGAGGCCGCTTCAAGATGAAGCCTGGCCTACAGCCGATGGTGAACTTTGCCATCAAACTTTAGTCATGCGGCGCTTGTGGTGGATGATCCTGTTACTGGCCCCGGTGCTGGCGCTGGCTCCTGGCGACCCGGTGGCCTTGCCCAAGGTACAAGATTCCTATGGCAGGCCCGTAGACCTGGCGGCCATAGCTAAGGAGGGAAGGTATCTGCTGTTTTGGTTTTATCCCAAGGCCAGCTCGCCCGGCTGCACCGCCCAGGGCAAGCGCTATGCAGAGCTTTCCGGCGAGTTCGACAGGCTTGGGGTCGAAATTTTTGGCGTAAGCGCCGACCCTGCCTCCGAGCAATGCGCTTTTATCGAGCAGATGGCCCTCAAGGGCGCCATGCTGCCCGACAAGGACGGCACCCTGGCCCGGCTGTTCAAGGTGGGGGGCTTTTTGGGCTTCTACAACCGCGACACCATTCTGGTCAACCCCAAAGGCCGTATTGAACGCATATGGCGCAACGTTAACCCCTTTCGCGATGCCGACACGGTGCTGGCCTATGTGCGCGAGCTGAAAAAGTAGGGGAAGGGGCTTCCGTAGGATTTCATGAGAGTTGTGGTTATTGGTGCGGGGGTGGGGGGGCTAACCGCGGCGGCTCTGCTGGCCAGGGCTGGCCTCGAGGTCACCGTGCTTGAGCACCACACCTATCCCGGTGGCTCGGCGGGTACCTTCTGGCACCAGGGTTTTCGTTTCGATGCGGGGGCCACCCTACTGGCAGGTTTTGACCAGGATGGGGTGTTTACCCGCTTGGAGGGCCTGCTGGGGGTGCGTTTTCCCGTGCGCAGGCTGTTTGCTGGCGAGTCCCTGATGGAGGTCTGGCTGCCCGATGGTCGGATGGTGCCCCGTCCGGTGGGCCGAACCCATGAGATCGAGGCCCAGCTCGAGGCGTTCGGTAGCAGCGTGCGGGGCTTCTGGGTCTGGCAGGCCAGGCGGGCCCTGGCCCTCTGGCAGCTGGCCCAGGGCCTGCCTTTTCCACCAGCCGATGGGCAGGAGCTCTGGCGTTTGCTGCAAAAAGGGCTTCCTTGGGCTATGAAAAACTGGGCGGGCCTGCCGGGTATTCTGGCTGACCTGGTACGGCGTACCGCCGAGCACGCACCCCGCCACCCTGGATTCCGGCGTTTTTTAGACGCCCAGCTTCTGATTGCGGCTCAAGCTGATGCTAGGCGTACCTATGCCCTCTTTGGTGCTGCAGCCCTGGACCTGCCTCATCGGGGCCCGGCCATGCCGCTGGGCGGGATGGGGGCTATCGCAGAAACCCTGACCCAGGCTGTAGTTCAGCACGGGGGCCGGGTGCTTTACCGCCACCGGGTGGATCAGTTAAGGGTCAGAGACGGACGGGTGGAAGCGGTGGAGGTGATGCTGGGGGGGCGGCGGCGGGGGGAGCGCGAGACGTTCGAGGCCGACATTTTTATAGCCAACCTGACCCCAGGCGACCTGGCTGCCCTGGTTCCGGGGGGTAAAAAGCCAGCCCCACCTGCCGATGGCTGGGGGGCTTTTATGCTGCATGCGGCTATTCCTCAGGCGGCAGTTCCACCTGGTGCACCCTACCGGCAGTGGGCAGGCGAGGGTGAGTGGGTATTCCTGAGCCTTTCGGATCAGGGCGATACTTTGCGAAGCCCACCAGGTTTGAGGGTGCTGTCGGCCTCGGCGCATACCCGCCTGACCGACTGGCAGGGGCTTTCTAAAGAGGAATACCAGGCCCAGAAACGGGCCTGGCAACAACGGCTTGTGGGTCAGGTAGAGCGGCTGATACCGGGTTTTAGGGAGTCGGCAGTTCTGATACTGGGCGCCACCCCACGAACCTATCATTTCTATACCCGTCGGCAGGAAGGTTGGGTGGGGGGATACCCTCAGGTACACCCCTTGCGCACCCCCAGCCCCAAAACGCCCTTTTCCAATCTCTGGCGGGTAGGGGAGACCGTCTTTCCAGGCCAGTCGGTGCCAGCGGTAGCGATGGGAGGGGAGCGGGTTGCTGCTTTGGTGCTCGAGCGGCTGGGCCTTAGCGCAACGCCAAAGGCTGCCCGACTTTCCAATACGCGGCCATAACCTTTTTAGCTGCCGGAAGGGCCACACCGCTGCCCTCACCGCCGTTTTCAAAGAAAGCCACTACCACTAAAGGGGGGCGTGGGTCGGTGGGGTCTGTCGGCCCGTAGCCCATGTACCAGGCGTGCTCGAGGCCTGGGGTGAGGCTTTCGTTCTGGGCCGTTCCGGTCTTACCCGCGGTGGCTACCGGAAAATCACCCAGCACGTGCCGGGCAGTACCCCAGGTTACGGTTTTTCGCATGCCTTCTTGCAACTCGCGCCAATAGCGGCCGCTCACCAAGGTGGTGGGCCGCTTGATCTGCTGGTTGCCAATTCGGCGAACCAGATGCAGCTCGGGCTGCTGACCGTTCTGGGCGATGGTGGCCAGCATTCGGGCAATCTGTACCGGCGTGGCCTTGTTGTACCCCTGCCCAATCATGATCGAGAGGGTCTCGCCCGGCCACCAGCGGGGGTCTTTGGGGATGTTTTGCTTCTTCCACTGCAGGGTGGGCACAATCCCGGTTTGTTCGCCGATTTCCAGGCCTGTAGGCCGCCCCAGCCCGAGCTCGAGGGCCCGCTTGTGCAGCTTATTTACCATGCCGATTGGATCGAGCATGGCGACCTGGTAGTACCAGGTGTTGCAGCTTTGCGCGATGGCTTCCTTGACGGTCATCATGCCCATGTCCACCTTAGCCCAGTTGCGCCGTATGCCACCAAAAACGATGTAGGGGCTGCAGCGGAACGCAGTGTTGGCTGTTATATAGCCGCTTTCTAAAGCCATGCTCGAGCTGGCCAGCTTGTAGGTGGAGCCGGGCGGATAGGCGTTGACGGCGCGGTTCAGGGTAGGGCGGTCCTTGTCGGCGAAAAGCTCGCGGATTTTATCGTTGGGACGGGGCCTGCGGCCAAACAAGTTGGGGTCGAAGGCGGGCGCTGTAGCCATGGCTAAAACCTCGCCACTGCGCGGATCCAGCGCCACGATGGCACCCTTGGCCCGGCTGACCAGAGGAAGACCATAGCGCTGACGGATGCGATTAATGTCGGCTACGGCCTCCTGCAAGGCCTGCTCGGCGGCCTGTTGCAAGTTCAGATCCAGGGTGAGGTAGACGTCGGTACCAGCCTGAGGTTCTTTGATTTCCTCAAAGCGCACCCGCTGGCCTCTGGCATTTACCTCAGCCAGCACCACCCCCTTGACACCCCTGAGCTGAGGTTCCAGGGCGGCCTCGAGGCCCGAAGCGCCCACCAGCTCCTCTGGCTCGTAGCCTTCTTTGAGCTGCTCCTGGCTGGGCAGGGCCGTATAACCGATAACCGGCCCCGCGATTGGATTGGGATAGACGCGTTCGATGCGCTCGAGAAGCTTCAGGTTGGGTTCGCCGGCAGCCAGCTCGGCCAGGGTGGGGACAAGGGCTTCGGGGATGTTGACCATCAGTTCCACTGGCTCACGCCCTGCCTCGGGTAGGGCTTTGAGTCCGGTCAGGGCCAGAAGCCGATCCTTGAACTGCACCTCGCCCCCCATATAAAGCAAATCTACTGCCAGCCGGTTGGTTGCGATTACCCGGCCGTTGCGGTCAAATATCCTCCCCCGGGGGGCTAGGGTGGTCTCGGTGCGCAGGTAGTTGCCTTGGCTGCGGGTGGCGTACTGCTCGTACTGCACCACCTGGAGCTGCCATAGCCGCGCTGCAAACAACACCAGCATCAGGTAAAAAATCCCCAGCAGGATCCAGACACGGCTGTTCACGGAGTACTCCTATTTGCTGCGACCTGCATAAAGTTGCCGATATAGCCCAAATGCCAGGGGGGCAATCAGTAGGGTCAGCAGCATCTCCGGTACCATAACCGACCAGAGGGTGAGAGGGTTGAACTGGCCCAGTCGTAGCCAGAGGGCCACCAGCATGATCCCGAGCCACTTGGCCACAAAGCTTCCCCCCAGAATAACCATTTGCCCGGCTAGCTCGTCCCAGTGCACCAGGCGCGAAAGTCGGTAGTATGCGTACGCGGCCAGCAACAGCCCCACCGCATGTAGCCCAGGGTATCCGGCCGAGAGCAGGTCTTGCAGTAGCCCTATCGAGAAGGCCAGGGGCAAGCCAAAAAAAGGCGATAAAGAAGCGACCACCAGCAAGGTAGCCAGATAAATTAGATCGGGTGGCGGGATGGTGTCACCCAACAGCCCGGATGAAAAACCCTGGAGTATAAACGCCAAAACGATAAGCAGAATCAGTCGCATAGGTGGGTAGGGATGTTCAGCATGATAAAAAACCGGATGTGGCAGAAAGGCACAGGGGGCTTTGCAAGGATATGAGCTTTTGCCAACCTGAAATCATAGCGGCCTTAGTACCTGCACTTCCTCCAACAGCGAGAGCTGCACAGCCGGCCGTACCAGCAAAACCTTTTTCAAAGCTCCTGGTGATACAGGGAGCACCTGCTCGACCGTGCCTACCGTAATACCGGCAGGGTAGAGCCCCTGCAGGGCGCCCGAAACCACCTTATCGCCGGGCTTGACACTGGCTTCGGGTGCAATTTCAACCCGCAGCATTCGCGGTGGAGCGCCATAGGCAATACCCCGACCTGGTGCGCCTGCCAGGCGAACCCCCACCCTCGACTCGGGGTCGAGGATGGTTCGTACAACAGCGTTGTTGGCCGTAACCTCGGTAATAACGCCTACCAGCCCATTGGCAGAGGTTACAGGCATTCCCACCCGCAGCCCCTGGGCCGCACCAGCCCCCAAGAAAAGCCGCCGGTACAGCCCCGAGGGGTCGTCGTCAATGACCGGCGCCACTGCAACTACCCCCAGGCCCTGAACCGCCTGTACCCGCAAGGTGGCCTGTAGACGACGGTTTTCCAGGGTTAAGCGCTGGTTTTCTTGTCGCAATAGCTGCAACTCTGCCTGCATGCGCCGCTGCTCCGCCCGCAGGTCACGCCGGTCAAAGATGGCAGCCAGGCTAGCCCTGGTATTCTGGCCCAGGCGAAAGGAAAAACCAAACAAAGGTGCAATGCTCGCAGCAAACTCCCCCGGCAGGCTGGGGGCCGATTGGCGGGTGATGGTTGCCAGAAGTATGCCCAGCAGCAGTAGCCCCGCCAACAAACCCCGACGCAATAAGGTATCGCTCACGACCTACCACCCTCGAGGCTATATAAATGAATGTGGCTTGCCATTAAACCTCTCAACAACCCAACTCCCAAACAAGAGTCTAGCCTACCTTAGGCTACTCCGCTCCATACCGGCCCTTCTGGGCCGCTAAGCAGGAATATATTACTCAGTTATAGTTTGAGAAAGGCTGCATGGCGCCCAAGAGCTTTGGCAGGCCCAACGGCGTTTGCTAATAATCACCCCAAAAAACACCCGCCAACGAGACGGGTGTTTGACAGAACTGCAGTGCCCAGGTGAAGCCCAGCACACTTCCTTCGATCGGGGCGAGCAGTCACCAAGCTCGGTATTGTGCGTGCTGGCAACAGCTTTATTTCTTCAGTGCATCGCGGATTTCGCGCAACAGGACAACTTCCTCGGGTGGGGCCGCAGGAGCCTCGGGCTCTTTTCTTTTGGACATCTCCTGCAGCTTGTTCATGGGCGTGACCACAAAGAAATACAGGGCGAAGGCCACCATCAGAAAGCTCACCACGGCATTGATAAACTTGCCGATGTTCAGCGCCCCCAGCTTGAGGGCCGAGAAGTCGGGTGCACCAAAAATCATGCCAATTAAAGGGGTGATGATGTCCGCAACTAGTGAGTTAACAATGGCCCCGAAGGCGCCCCCAATAATCACACCCACCGCCAGGTCGAGCACATTTCCACGCATGATGAACTTTTTGAACCCTTCCAGCATACCAACCTCCTTGTTTGGTGCCAGGCCAGCACACCGTTTGGTGATAAGCCTACACCAGGGATGTGAAAGGCGTTTGTAAGGCCAAATCTGGGAGAACCTGGAGGTCATCAAACCGAGGATTCTGGCTCGAAGGTTTTGTTTTTTATAGCCAGCCGGTAAACCTGCTCATACTGATGGGTAATGTGGTCGGGGTTGAAATGGGCCTGGGCATAGTTACGGGCCGCCTCGCGCATCTGGGCTAGGTTGGGGGATGTAAGCAGTTCTACTACTGCTTGTGCAAAGGCCTCGAGGTCGCCAAACTCTACCAGGCGGCCTACTTCCGGGGTGAGCCATTCGGGAATACCGCCAACCCGGGTCGCTACTACCGGAACTCCACAGGCCAGGGCCTCGAGGCCCGACTGGCCGAACCCTTCGTACTCCGAGGCCAGTAAGAACACATCCGCCGCACCGATGACCTCTTCGGGGTTTTTGGCCGTAGCGAGCGAGGTTACGCTGTCGTCTACCCCCAGGTTATGGGCAATCGAGAGGGCCTCGGCCCGCTCCGGCCCGCTGCCCACCAGAACCAGCCGGGCCCTTACCTTCTGGCGGACTTTGGCGAATACATGCACGATGTCGCCCACCCGCTTGACCGCGCGAAAGTTAGAGGCGTGTACCAGCAGAAACTCGTCCTGGGCTGCATAGAAGCGTTTGGCCTGGGGGTTGGGTCGAAAGCGTTGGGTATCTACGGCGTTGTAGATGACCTGCGGGCTTACCCCAAAGATGCGCTGAGCCTGCTGGGCCAGGCTATGCGAGACCGCCGTTACGGCAGCAGCTTTTTGCAGGGCTCTGGCGGTCAGGGCCTGATAGGCCGGGTCTATGCCCAGGAGGGTTACGTCGGTGCCGTGCAGGGTGTGCACCAGGGGAATGCGGCCTTCCGCGGCCAGCTCGGCGGCTACAGCGTGGGGGATGGCGTAGTGGGTGTGGAGTATTTCCAGGTGTTCTTCACGAATGGCCCGCTCGAGCGCCCCCGCCAGGGCCAGGGTGTAAAGAGGGGCCGGAAATACCGGATAATTAGGCACCTCCACCGGTACAAACCGCACCGGACTCCCTGCGGGCAGGCGCATGGGAAGCTCGGTGGCAAACAGATAAACCGTATGACCCCTCTGGGTCAGCCGATCGGCCAGCTCCGAGGCCACAATCCCGCTGCCCCCCAGGCCTGGATAACACACCATTCCGATTCGCATGGCCTTAGCCTAATGAACCTGCTACGCCTGCATTGGTGCGGGGTTCACGGTTGGGGGACTTGCCTGGGGTTTTTGCATCTACAGTTTTATCCTTTGCGCCGCTACCCTTGACGCACGGCCCGCTACTGCCGACAATCGGGGAGTGAAGGCCTTTAAGCCCCACCTACAGGGACTGCCCAGCTACCCTTACAAAAAGGTAGAAGCGCCCATCAAGCTCGATCAGAACGAAAGCCCCTACGACCTACCTGCCGAGCTCAAGCAGCGGGTTTTAGAGCGTTTGCAAAACCTACAATTCAATCGGTATCCCCATTTGCACGCCGAGGATGTGCGGGAAAGGCTATCGGCGCATCTGGGCTGGCCCATGGAAGGGCTGGTGGTTTCTCCGGGCTCCAACCTGCTCATTCAAGCCCTGGCCCTGGCGGCGGGGCAGGTGCTGGATACTGCGCCTTCTTTCCCTCACTACGCGCTCAGTGCAAAACTGGCGGACACACCTTATCGGGCCATTTCCCTGGGCCCTGGCTTTGACCTACCGACCGGGGCTTTGCTAAAGGCCATGGAGGCCGAGCCAGGGGTGCTGTTTCTGCCCAACCCCCACGCGCCCACGGCCCGGCTTTTTGCCGAAGAAGACCTTCGCCTTCTGGCCGAAAAGGCCGCGCAAACGGGCTGGTTGCTGGTCTTAGACGAAGCCTACCACCAGTTTTCGGGCACGGATTATTCGCCGCTGGCTCGAGCCAACCCCAACGTAGCCATCCTGCGCACCTTCTCCAAAGCCTGGGGGCTGGGGGGTATCCGGGCGGGCTACCTGCTGGCCTCGCCGGAGGTGGCCAGCGTGGTGCAGAACTTCGTTCCACCCTTTGGCCTGCCGGCCCACACCGCCCAGATTTTGCTCACGGTGCTGGAGGCACCCGGCTACGTGCAGGGGATTGTGCAAAGCCTGCTGGCCGAGCGGGAAAAGCTGTTCCGGGCGCTGCAGCAGCACCCCACCTGGCAGGTGTATCCGAGCCAGACCAACTTCCTGCTCATCCGCACCCCCGACGCCGCCGCCGCCTACAGCGGGCTGCTGCGACAGGGCATCCTGGTGCGGCGGCAGGACCACTATCCTGGCCTGGAAGGCTGCATCCGGGTCTCGCTGGGTACGCCCCAGGAAAACCAGCGTTTTTTGCAGGCTGCCTTCGCCTTGACCGAGGTGCCCCATGCGTAGCGCCTTCATCGAGCGCAACACCGCCGAGACCCAGATCAAACTGAGCCTGAGCCTTGATGCTGCGCCGGGTGGGCAGATCTCGACCGGCCTGGGGTTTCTCGATCACATGCTGGTGGCCCTAGAGCGGCACGGGCGGTTTGGCTTGAGCATCGAAGCCAAGGGCGACCTGGCCGTGGATGTGCACCACCTGGTGGAAGACGTGGGCATCGTGCTGGGTATGGCCCTGCGGCAGGCGGTGGGGGAGGGTAGGGGCCTCGAGCGCTACGGCGAGGCCACCGTGCCCATGGACGAAACCCTGGTGCAGGTGGTGCTGGATCTGTCCGGGCGCAGCCACCTGGCCTTTGTGCCCGAAGAGCTGAGCATTGAAGGGAGCGCCGGGGGTCTGAATGCCTATCACCTGCGCGAGTTTTTGCGGGGGCTTTGCAACCAAGCTGGCCTGACCCTGCACGTGCGGGTCTTGGCGGGGCGCGAAGCCCACCATGTGCTCGAGGCCACCTTCAAGGCCCTGGCCCGGGCCCTCTACCAGGCCACCCGCCTGACCCGGCCCGACCTGCCCAGCACCAAGGAAGTGCTGTAGCGCCATGAAAACCCTCTTGATCGACTACGGCTCGGGCAACCTGCACAGCGCCGCCAAGGCCCTGCAAGCCACGGGCTACCGGGTCACGGTCTCGGACGACCCCCGTCAGGTAGCAAAACACGACTTGCTGGTGTTGCCGGGACAGGGCCACTTTGGGCAGGTCATGCGCTCCTTCCAGGCCTCGGGATTCGAGGAGGGGGTGCGCCAGCACATTGCGATGGGCAAGCCTTTTTTGGGCATTTGCGTGGGGATGCAGATCCTGTTCGAAGGCTCCGAGGAAGCGCCCGAAACCGCCGGGCTGGGGCTGGTGCGGGGCCGGCTGGCCCGCTTCCAGGCCGCGCGGGTGCCGCAGGTGGGTTGGAACACGGTGGAATACAGCGCCCACTTCGAGCACCTGTCGGGCCGCTATTTCTATTTTGTGCACTCCTACTTTGCCCCCCTGGTGGAGGGGAGCATTGGCATCACCGAATATGGCGGAACCCGCTTCACTGCACTCTACGCGCGGGACAACATGGTGGCCCCACAGTTCCACCCGGAAAAAAGCGGCAGGGTGGGGCTTTTGTTGCTCGAGGCCATTCGGCAGTATTTGGTTTGCGGGCTGTAGGATGAACCCCGCCTGAATCGTTGCGTTAGGGACAAGGTGGAACACCATCGTTTTTTAGCCGTTATACCGGCTTCGAGCTCTGCAATGAGGTACATCCCTGTAAAGCCTGGTGCACTTCCAGGTGAGCAGCCGCGCTACTGATCCGCCCTGAGAGGGATCGCCCCTTCGCTCGAGGTGAACTGTTCTCTACAGCGGTGGCTGCTCACCCAAATTCGGTATGAGTAAGCCTACCGGGCCTGCAAAAGGTCTTCCTCAGTAATCAGCCGTCCCTGTCCGCCAATTGCCGTGGCTGCCAGCGAGCCGGCCAGATTCCCCAGACGGGCGGCGACGAAGGGATCCTTGCCTTGCAGGATGGCGTGGGCGAAGGTGGCTGTGAAGGCATCGCCGGAGCCGGTGGTATCTACCACTTCCTCTAGGGGATAGGGTTCTATCAGTTCCTGGCGGGTTGGTGTAATCACGATGGAGCCCATCGCCCCAACCTTTACCACTACCGTTTCGTGGCCCCAGCCCTTTAACTCAGCAACCCCATCGCTTATGGAGGAAGTACCCGTCAGCGCCTGTAGTTCCACTTGGTTCATCAGCAGATAGGGAACCCCGCGCAGGATATCCAGTAGCTCTTTTCCAGCAGCGCGCACTGCGCCAGTGCCCAGGTCGGCAAAGATGGGCAACTCGCGCTTACGGGCTGCGTCCAGGGCGTTGATAGCGTATTGCCGCTGGGGCCCGCCCACAAAGGCGTAGGCAGAAAAAACAACTGCGTCCACCTGGTCTAGCATTTTGGGCTTAAACTCGGCTGCATCCAGGAAGCGGCTGGCGCCTCCAGCAGAAATCATGGAGCGTTCACCGCCCGGAACCAGCAGAATCAGAATCGAAGAGGTGGTTTGCTCCGGGTCTACCTGTAGATATTTGAGGTCAACCTTAACTTTTTCGAGCTGCGATAGGGCCACGCTGCGGAAGGGGTCATCCCCCACCCGGCTGGCCAGGTACACCTTATTGTCCAAGCTGGCCAGGTGGGCCGCTAGGGTGCCTCCTGCGCCTCCAGGCTTCATCACGGCGCGCTGAGCGGGAATTTCCTCGCCTGGCTCGGGGATTCGCTCGAGAAAGTAGATGAGGTCAACCGATACATCTCCTACGACAAAAAATCGCATTCCGGCCTCCCAGCCTTATCTCCCTACTTACAGGATTTACCACAGTCTACCGGCATCCTGAACTGATGTGTAGTAGGCTACCCCAGACCCATGAGAAATCTCTAACAAGCCGAGGCTACCCCATGCGATCTGCCAGCTGTTCAAACTGCTGCAAACTGAGGGCCTCGCCACGCACAGTCAAGGGAAGGCCAAGCTCTTCCAGCGCGTTTGCCACCCTTTCTGGCGCATAGCCGGCGGCTTTTAGGGCATTCACCAGGGTTTTGCGGCGTTGGGCAAAAGCAGCTTCGGCTAAGCGAAAGAGGGCTGGATGGTCGGGCTTGTCGTTGGGTTCCAAACAGACTACAGAGCTCGTTACCTTGGGTGGGGGAAAGAAAGCGCCCGGGGGCACATCCACAATCCGCCGGGCCAGGGCGTGGTACTGCACCCTTAGCGAAAGCAAACCGTACTCGGGCGTGGCGGGCCGGGCGGTCATGCGCAGCGCCACCTCTTTTTGCACCAGCGCAACAATCCGCCGAAACCGACCCGAAAGCAAGAGCCTGGTTATAAGTGGCGTGGCAATGTTGTAGGGCAGGTTGCCGGCAAACAAGCTCTGCGCGGGCAGGCTGGCCCAGTCAAAAACAAGCGCATCACCCCAGATGATCTGTACCGGCAAGCCGGCCAGGGTTTCGGCGTAGACGGCCTCGAGCCGGCGATCCATCTCGATGCTGATTACCTTTGCGCCAGCCTCTGCTAAAGCCCTGGTTAGGGTTCCCAGTCCAGGCCCCACCTCATAAACAGTGTCGCCAGGCTGCAGCCCTACCGCTTCGACAATTTTCTGCAAATAGCCCCGCTCGACCAGGAAGTTCTGCCCGAATCGCTTATCTGCGCTCAGGCCATAGCGACCCAGCAGTTCCCGAACAACCTTGGGCGATGTGAGGTTCACGGTTTGGGTAAAGCAGGACAGGTGCGGTGGATGGTAGGGAGATGTAATGTATGTCTGTTCATGCGGGTAATTCTGCCATTTGCTAGCTGGCTAAAAGAAGCTTGCTCCTACGGGAGGAATCTCTACTATTTCCCAGTCCAGTCTGTTCTCATCAAGAATAAGTTCCAGGTACTGGTTATGGTCGAGCGCGTCGATCAGGGCCAGCTTATCCTTGATCAGAATGCCGTTTTTCATCACGGTGTGCCCGTATACGCCAAAGCGGTAACCCATTCGCTCGACATAGTCGGCATTGCTGAGCCACCACTCCTTGGCTTCACGCCCGTTGTAAAACATTTCATCGTAGGTTTGTAGCCAGGGCACCGGCCCCACGTGGGCAAAATTGACCCCATAGAGATTGATCTGAGTGGGAAAAGTTTGTATCCAGTTTTTTATCTCTTCGGGCAGCTCTACCCCGCCCAGCTCGGGGTGGAACTCTTTGTGCTCGAGGTGGGCGTTGCCCAGCACCATATCGCCTGAAATAGCGGCATAGTCGTGATTACCCATCAGGATGGTGATGTGTTCCGGAGCAGCTTCCTGAAAACGCTTGATGCGCATCAATTCGCGAATCTGTGCCTTAGCCGCCATGCGCAGGTGATCCGGGTTGTGGGGGTCGTAGTCTTCCAGGCCGGTCAGGCGGCGGTAGTCGGCCAGGAGCTTCGGATGTACCAGGTCGCCCATCAAAACCACGCGGTAGGTACCGCGCCGCAGGGGGTCGGAAGGCAGCCAGTCCTCTCCCACGGCGTAGGAATTCCTCAAAGCCCGCCACAGCTTAGGAAAATCGGCGTGCAAGTCTCCAATCGCAATAACCTTGATCACAGTTACCCTTAGCTCAAGAGGCCTGACCTTTCAGCAAAGCCCGAAGCTCGCCGTAAAGTTTACGGGTTTCCTCGGGGTGTTTGCCATACCCCCCATATTTCATCACGATGAGCGCAGCTTGCTTACCCAGACCCGCATGCTTAAGGCGCTCGATCAAGCGGTCTATAAGCTCTTGTGGTTCAGGCTTGGCTTCGCTGGCAGTGGGGGGACTTACGGGGCCTTGTTGAGGCTGGGCCTCGAGGGTGGCCTCGAGGGTGGGCTTGCTATAGCCATCGGCCACACCAGCGAGGTTGGGTGGGCCGAACTTTCCACTGGCGGGGTCGTAGTCGACCCACTGCTGCTCGAGCCCAACCAGGAAGCGGCCCACGCCAAACTTAACCGCCGCTCGCACAAGCGCTTCGGCAAAAGCAGCTTTGAGGCTGTCCCCCTCGCCCACATCCTCTTTGCAAATGTCCATGATGGTCAGCCTGCACTTTACGGCATAAAGACCAGCAGGCTGGGCCGGGGCCTGAAGCACCTCGTAGCTATCTTGCCAGCCCTGTACCCCCACCACCTCGTCAAGCCGATCCAGCACGGCTTTGTGGCTTACATAAGGAGCTACCAGGGCCCTTCGCTTGTCTTTAGATAAGGCTTCCACCCGCCACTGCAGTTCTTCGGGTGAAAAAGGCTCGCTCAACATATCCCAGACGTCGTTCATTGGGCCCCATTCTATCAGCCTGGCAAAGCTTCAATGCCTGGCGCCGCCAAACCGCAAAAACCACCTTGTAATAGGCCAGGTTCTTTTGTATACTTCCTGCTTGGTGTCCTTCCCCGGTCGCGCAATCGACCGTGAAGGCAGCCAAAGACAGCGACGGGCTAAAAGGCCTTAATCATGTCGCCGAGGCGCTCGTAGGGAAGCGTTTTCGTGGTAAAGCGTTGGGAATTCCCTAGTCCCAAATCAAGCTGGGGTTGATGTGGGTTGTCTGTCGCCAGACGCCGCGTTGCAAGCCCCAACCAGGAGGAACTTTGCCTAGCAAGCGCAACATCGAAAACCTCGAGGCGCTCACCGCTACCCTGAAAGGAGCGGCAGGCTCGTTCTTCTTGGTGAACTACCAAGGGTTGGGGGCAGGTCCCACCGGGAAGCTGCGCAAAGTGGTGCGGGAGAAAGGCGGCGAGATTATCGTTGCCAAAAATACCCTCATCCGCAAAGCCATGAGCGACCTGGGGCTGCCGGAAATCGAGGGCCTCAGTGGCCCCTCGGCGGTGGTGGTCTTCTCTGACCCCGCCGCTGTTGCCAAGGCCCTTAAGGAGTTCGCCAAGACGAACGATAAAGGCATTCCTGCTCTTAAGGCGGGCGTGCTCTCGGGACAGGCCCTTACCGGCCAACAGGTGGAGGTCCTGGCCGACCTTCCCAGCCAGAAGGAACTGCAGGCCGAACTCGTTGGAGTGCTGTCGGCTACCATGTCCAACTTCGTGGGTGTGCTGGGGGCAAAGGCCCAGGAATTCGTCGGCATCTTGGATGCCCAGGTTCAGAAACTAGAGGCCGCTTAGGCCAAGTAGGAGGAAAAGAATGGCTCTGGATATCGCTGCTATCAAGGCTCAACTTTCTGGCGCAACCGTGCTGGAACTCAAGCAACTTATCGACGAACTCAAAGAAGAGTGGGGCGTAACCGCTGCTGCTCCGGTGGCCGTGGCCATGCCCGGTGTTGCCGCTGCTGCTGCACCTGCTGTCGAAGAGAAGACCGAGTTTGATGTGGTGCTCAAAGACGCTGGCGCCCAGAAGCTCAACGTCATTAAGGAACTCCGCGCCATTACGGGTCTGGGCCTCAAAGAAGCCAAAGACCTGGCCGAGCAGGGCGGTGTGGTCAAGGAAGGCGTTTCCAAAGAGGAAGCCGAGAAGATCAAGAAGCAGCTCGAGGATGCGGGCGCCAAGGTCGAACTCAAGTAACCTTGCCCCTATGCAAAACCCCAGCCCTGCGGCTGGGGTTTTTTCTTTCTATCGCCCCTGTGCAGGGAAGAGGCCAGTGCTACCCGGAGGATTGTAGGGGCCGGCCACAAACTCACCCATACCCTTAGCCAAAACGCCTTGCCCTTGCCAGGTTCCACTGCCCACCACCGGGCCTTCCCAGTAGGCCACGCGGGTGGAGGAGGTCAGGAGCTCCTGGTCTTTGCGCAAGGGCTCGAGGCGAAGACTTAACCCCTCGGCCTCGACCTGCCATACAAGGTGATAGTTGCGCCCACTGGGTGAAGTCCAGCTCTCGAGTGGTGTCATCTGCAGGTTTTTGAGTTCTCGAACCTGACCCTGGGGGTCAATGGCTGTGGCTGCGAGCTGTACAACCTCGCCTCTGGCATTTTTAACGCGATAAAGCATCAGGTCTACCCCATTGGAAAGGTGCAGCCCAAACCAGTCCCAGAGCGCCCCCAAGGCCGGGGAGCTACCGCCCTGGCTTCCGATCTGATCGCCCCACTGGTGATCCATCCAGGCCTCGCCCCGCACTGGCCGCCCGGCGATGACGCCTTCCAGGGCCAGGCGGGTAAAAGACACGTAGTACATTCGTCCGGTTTCGGCGGTGCCCGAGTACCCTGGCGGGTGTACCACGGCGGGCTTGAGTGGGGTCAGGCGCACCTGGATGGGGCCTGCGGAAAGCTGATAGCTGCTGCCATCCTGGATTAGCTTCCAGTCGCCCTGCTCGATACGCAAAGGTGGAAACAGCACCACCGCATCGCCGCGGGGGCGGTCGGTGCGGAAGTCGAAGCGCTCTTCGAAGAACTTTTGGTTGGCACGAAGATCGGTAACGGCGATGTGCGAGGCGTGGTATGGGCCAGGAAAAAAGATGGCCGGGTTAATAAAGCCAATCTGCCAGTTTTGTGGCGCGTAGGCTTTGAACAGCGCCCAGTGAAAGGCCAGCCCTTCCTCGGGTAGGTAGCCAGACACATACCACCACTCCAAAGGAGCATTGTTGGGCCCCCAGTTGTCGGGGGTGGGCAGGCGGTCGGGGTCTACGGCTTGCAGTGAGGGTAGACAGCCAGCCAGGGCTAGCAAAAGTACCATGAGCCAGTAGCGCATAGGGCTAGTGTATGCACGCGATGGCTATTTGGGTTGTAGTCTGGGGCGTAAACTGGGGCTCGGTGGGATTTAGCATGACCGATACCCATTGCCACCTCGACTATATGGAACCCGAAGAGACCCAGGCTGCTATTCAGGCCTCGAGGGAGTTTAAAGCCATCCTAACCATCGGCACAAACCCAGTGCGCAACCGCAATGCACTGGCCTTAGCGGAAGCGCACCCCCATATCTGGGCAGCCGTGGGTCTACACCCTACCGAAGCCCCGCTGCTTTCACCTGAGCTGGAGGCCGACCTGAAGTATCTGGCCCAGCACCCGAGGGTACGTGCCATTGGCGAAACCGGGCTGGACTTTTACTGGACACCCGAGACCCGCCAGGCCCAGTACCGGGCGCTGGACTTTCAGCATCAGCTCGCAGTGTCGCTGGGTTTGCCGCTTATTTTTCACGTGCGTAGCAAGGAAAGCGATCGGGCAGAACAAGAGATAGCGGAGTGGTTGCTGCAAAACCGCCCCTCGAGGGTTGTTCTTCATGCTTTTGGGGGGCACCCCAGGCTAATAGATGTGGGGCTGGAGCTTGGGGCCTATTTTGGCTTTGCTGGGCCCCTAACCTACAAGAAAAATGCAGCCTTGCGAGAGGCAGCCCGGCAAATTCCCCTTGAACGACTAATGGTCGAAACCGATGCGCCTTTTTTGCCCCCCGAGCCTTACCGGGGCCAGCGCAACCACCCGGCCCTGGTTAGGTTTACCCTGGCCAAACTGGCCGAAATCCGCGGGCTGAGCCTAGAGCAGATGGAGCAGATTACCGACCAAAATGCTCAGGCCTGCTTTGCTTTCAACCGCTAAATCAGGCACACCCACCGCAGCTCTGACATCACAGCGCTATAAAGAAGCGAAGTCTGGGTAGAGGCTTCTTATACCGGATTCAAAAAGATAATCTTCAAACAAAAAGCGCTAAGAGGCTATCTTTTTGAATCCTAGAGCACTCCCTTCGGTCGGGTTAGTTCGTCACCGTTCGGTGACGAACTAACCGAATCTGGTATTACGCCACACGACCAGAACGCTACCCAATCCTGAAGGTTGAATGCTTGGCCTTGTGGTCGGGTTCCACATGGATGGTGGCAGTGACGCCATCCATGCTGGCCTGTAAGGCGTTCTCGAGCCGGTCACAAATCTGATGGGCCTGCTCCACCGAGGTATGCCCAGGTACCACCAGGTGAAACTCCACAAAGGTGCGCGGCCCAGCCCGTCGGGTGCGTAGGTCGTGGATTTCCAGTACCCGGCCTTCGGATGCCAGACCCTCGAGGGTATAGCTGAGCGTGTTGCGAATGTCGGCCAGTTCGGCCTCCGAAACCGATTCGTCCATCAGACCCCCCACAGAGTCGCGCACCAGCCGCCAGCCAACCCACAAGATATTGAACGCTACCGCAATAGCCAGCAAGGGGTCGAGCACCCACCAGCCGCTTAGCCAGGCCAGCCCGATGCCCAATAGCACACCGACCGAGGTCAGCACATCGGCCAGGATGTGCTGACCATCCGCCACCACCGCGGGCGAGCGCGCTTTGCGTCCAGTGCGAATTAAAAACCATCCCAGCCCGGCGTTTATAGTCGAAGCCCCCAAGGAGATCAACAATCCTGTGTCTAAGCCCCCAATGGGTTGCGGTGCGAATAGCCGAGGCCAGGCTTCGCGCACGATGGCTAGAGCCGCCAATACAATCAACACCCCCTCCAGTACAGCCGAGAAGTACTCGGCTTTGGTGTGCCCGTAAGGATGGTTGCTATCGGCTGGGCGACGCGAAACCAGCACCGCAATCAGTGCGCTTCCAGCGGCCACAATGTTTACAATGGACTCCAGCGCATCGGAGTATAGAGCTACCGAACCAGTCAGGGCGTAGGCCAGCCACTTCAGACCTAGTACTACTCCCGCCACAACGAGGCTTAGGGCTAAAGCGTGCGTCGGGGTCATAAGGCCTTCGGGGGTTGGGGACAGGGGGTTTGCTCAAGTGGATGCACAGTAGCTTCACTAAAGATATTAGCGTGTCTGCAACCACTGCGGCGCAGTGCCCCATAAATGTCGGACTAGAGGGCTCTAAAAAAAGCTCCCGCACAGGGAGCTTTTTTGAATGCGGGTTTTTACGACTGGTGCGCCGTGCTGGTGCTTACCCTGATGCTGGGCCCCATGGTCGTGGTGAGGTAGATCGAGCGCAGGTAGGTGCCCTTGGCGCTGTCGGGTTTGGCGCTCTCAACAGCTTTGATAAAAGCCCGTACATTCTCGGCGATTTGCTCCGGCGTAAAGCTGGCCTTGCCCACAGGGCCATGCACCACACCGGTCTTGTCGTTGCGGAACTCGATACGACCGGCTTTAATTTCGCGCACCATATCACCGATGTTAAAGCCAACTGTACCGGCTTTGGGGTTGGGCAACATGCCCTTCGGACCCAGGATACGACCGAGCTTCGAGCCCACTGCACCCATTACGTCAGGGGTGGCGACAACCGCATCGAAGTCGGAGCGGCCATCCAGGATTTCCTGGATAATTTCCTCTCCGGCGGCGATGTCGGCGCCAGCGGCCTGGGCCTCGGCGATTTTCTCGCCTTTAGCAATCGCCAGCACGCGTACGCTGCGGCCCGTTCCGTGTGGCAGGGCTACCGTAGAGCGCACGTTTTGATCCGACTTTTTGGGGTCGATGCCCAGCTTAACGTGCACCTCTACGGTCTCATCAAACTTGGCGCTTTTAATCTGAGGAATCAGGGCAGCGGCCTCTTCGACCGAGTAAACCTTATTCAGGTCTACTTTTTCCAGCAAAGCCCGATAGCGCTTTCCATGCTTAGGCATTGGGCACCCCCGTCACTTCCACGCCCATGGAGCGAGCCGAACCTGCAATCTGGCGGGCTGCAGCCTCTACATCCCCGGCATTCATATCTGGCATCTTTTGCTTGGCAATCTGCAGGCACTGCTCCCAGGTGAGCTTGCCCACTTTCTCACGCCCACTCTTGCCCGAGCCTTTCTCGATACCGGCAGCTTTGCGAATCAGGTAAGAGGCGGGGGGAGTTTTGGTGATGAAGCTAAAAGAGCGGTCGGAGAAGATAGTGATCTCCACGGGTACAATGGCGTCGCCCATGTTGGCCGTGGCCGCGTTAAACTGCTTGACGAACTCCATGATGTTGGCACCGTGTTGACCCAGTGCCGGGCCTACTGGGGGTGCAGGCGTGGCCTTACCGGCCGGAAGCTGCAGCTTGACCACAGCATTAATCTTTTTCATTTTTTTTCCTCCTTTGCGTTGACCCACATTCTGTGGGGGGTGGCTCCCACGAACTTCGTGGTGGTATCGCCTTGCTTACAGCTGATAGCAACTAGCCAGGGGCTTTAGATTTTGCTATCAGCAATCAGCCGCTGTCAATAAGCTTCTGCGCTATGCGCGAACGACCTGCGAAAACTCCAGCTCGACTGGGGTTTCGCGTCCGAAAATGGACACCAGCACCTTGACTTTCTGGCGCTCGAGGTTGACCTCGCTCACCACGCCGGTAAAGTCGGCGAAGGGGCCTGAAGCAACCCGCACCACGTCGCCTTCCTTGAAGGTAACCTGAGGCTTGGGGGCTTCTTTCTTTCCGGCCAATCCGGAGATTTCTAGCAGGTGCTGCACCTCGTCTGGTGTGAGGGGTACTGGATGGGTTGCGGTGCCCACAAAGCCTGTCACGCCAGGGGTGTTGCGTACCACTTCCCAGGCTTCGTTAACCTCGCCGGGGGTATCGCCCAGGTCCACAAGCACATAGATATAGCCGGGGTAGAGTTTACGGCGCACCACTTCTTTTTTGCCCCCCTCGCGGTGCTCCACAACCTCCTCGGTTGGAATCAAGACCTGGAAAATCTTGTCCTGCATACCGAGGGCTTTTACCCGTTGCTCGAGGTTCTGTTTGACCTTCTCCTCGTGGCCAACATAGGTGTGGACGGCATACCATTCAATACTCATAGCTCGCACCAATGCATTCAGGGTAGGCGCACTGTGATGAAGCGGAAGATGGTGTCAATAAGGCCCAGTACGATCATCGCCACAACGGCAAACACCAGGATAACCTGGGTGGATTCGATGACCTCTTGACGGGTAGGCCAGGTGACACGGGACAGTTCGGCCCGGGCTTCGCGGAAGTAGTTAATAATCCGCGCACCAAGCGGGCGCCGGGGGGCAGCATTCTGCTCTTGGGCCATATGTCCGCCTTAAACCTTTACTTCCTTGTGGGGCAGGTGCTTATTGCACCAGGGGCAGAACTTCTTGAGCTCGAGCTTGGCGGTGGTATTGCGGCGGTTTTTCTCCGTCGCGTAATTGCGCCGCTTACACTCGGTGCACTCCAGGAGTAACTTGATTCGTACGTCGCTCGCCATGTTGATCCTCTTTCAGCCTCCGGCCCAGTCAGACTTTCAAGCGCCTGACCGGGCCAGCAAGCCATTAGTGTAGCACTTTACTCGATAATCTTAGCCACCACACCAGCGCCCACAGTGCGACCGCCTTCACGGATGGCGAAGCGCAGACCTTCCTCCATGGCGATGGGCTTGATCAGCTCCACCGTAAAGGTGACGTTGTCACCCGGCATCACCATCTCTACCCCTTTGGGCAGCTCCACCACCCCGGTCACATCGGTGGTGCGGAAGTAGAACTGCGGACGGTAGTTGTTGAAGAAGCCGGTGTGACGTCCACCCTCTTCCTTCTTCAGGATGTACACCGAGGCCTCGAACTTGGTGTGCGGCGTGACGCTGCCGGGCTTGGCCAGCACCTGGCCCCGCTCCACGTCTTCACGGCTCACCCCGCGCAGCAGCAGGCCCACGTTGTCCCCGGCAATCCCTTCGGTCAGGGTCTTGCGGTGCATCTCCACCCCGGTCACCACCGTCTTCTGGGTATCCCGCAGACCCACAATCTCCACTTCCTCACCGGTCTTGATGCGGCCCCGCTCAATACGGCCCGTGGCCACCGTACCGCGACCGGTAATGGTAAAGACGTCTTCCACCGGCATCAGGAAGGGCTTGTCCACATCCCGCTGGGGGGTGGGAATGTAGCTGTCGATGGCATCCAAGAGCTCCCAGATGCGGTCGACCCACTCGTTCTCGCCCCGCTGGGTCTTGGGGTTGGCCATCATATGCTCCAGCGCCTTCAGGCCCGAGCCGCGGATGATGGGGGTATCGTCACCCGGGAACTCGTACTGGTTCAGGAGGTCACGGATCTCCATCTCCACCAGATCCAAGAGTTCGGGGTCGTCCACCATGTCGATCTTGTTCAGGAAGACGATGATGTAAGGCACCCCCACCTGACGCGAGAGCAGGATGTGTTCGCGGGTCTGGGGCATGGGGCCGTCGGTTCCCGAGACCACCAGGATGGC
>NZ_JHVI01000016.1 GCF_000620065.1 Meiothermus cerbereus DSM 11376
TGCGGGAATAGCTCAGTTGGTAGAGCACAACCTTGCCAAGGTTGGGGTCGCGGGTTCGAGTCCCGTTTCCCGCTCCAGCTTGCGCCAACTCATGGCGCACCGAACCCCCACTTCACCAGAGGTGGGGGTTTCTGCTTTTTTTTCGATTTCAGGAGTTGGGCTTTGTTAAATGGGAAGTATCCATCTTTCTATCTGCCCTACTTATACCGGATTCAAAAAGATAATCTTCAAACAAAAAGCGCTAAGAGGCTATCTTTTTGAATCCTAGAGCACTCCCTTCGGTCGGGTTAGTTCGTCACCGTTCGGTGACGAACTAACCGAATCTGGTATTACTCGAGCTCTGCCGGAGCTTACGTCGTGAACCAATGCCCGCTGAGCAAAAGTTGTGGACGGTACTGCGGAGCCGTCAACGGGGAAGCTGACCGAGGGGGTGGTGCAGGCCATCCTGACCAGCTAAGCCACACTTCCGCAAGGAACAAGGTACGTCTTCAGAGCGGGTCAGTGGGAGAATGGAGCAATTTTTGGGCTAGCGCTGCTGATCCACCTCGGGCAGATACGTGCGCCAGGCCTCGGGCAGGTGGGGCAAATCGGCTACCAGCAGAAGGCTGTGGCGGGGAGCGATGGGGCGGCGGGCCAGGTGCATACCGGCTTCCTCGGGGGTGCGGTTTTTCTTCTTGAGGTTGCAGGGACGGCAGGCAGTGACCAGGTTTTCCCAGATGCTGCGGCCCCCCCGGCTTTTGGGGAAGACGTGGTCTACCGTGAGGTCGCCCCCGCGTTTGCCGCAGTACTGACAGGTGTAAGCATCGCGGCGCAGGATGTTGCGGCGGTTAAGCGCAAGCCGCCCTGGAGGGCGGCGAACAAGACGTTTGAGGCGGATGATGCTGGGGATGGGGTAGGGGGTACTGGGAGTTCGCAGGTACTCGCCGCTTTCCTCGACCACCTCGGCGGTTCCATTCATAACCAGGATAATAGCACGCTTGACGCTTGCTAAACCTAGGGGCTCATAACCAGCATTGAGCACCAGAATGCGGGGGGAGTCGAGGTTCACGGTTCTTAGGATACTCGAAAATTGTCAGAGGATTCTAGAGCGACGCTTCACAATAGCTGCTCTATTGCGCCAATGGGGCGATCCCCTTCGGGACAGACCGCTGAAGCGACTGTTCACCTGTTTTCGAGTGCCCCAGCGGCAAAAAATACGTCTGGAACAGCACGTGTTATGATCGGCGTTGTGCCATTTTCTCTGAAGACCGCTCTAAAGCCTGGCCTCGGAACCGCGCTGCTAAACTTTGATTGAAGGGTAAAAGCGCCAATTTGCACCTGTGGCCCCACAGACCCTGCGGATGGAGAGCTGTTTGATCCAGCACATTTTTAATCGAGCAGCAGTTGCCCGATTGCAGAAAGTGAAACCCTGAACCAGCACTCTTTTGCACGTGGCGTGGCTGTTACAATCGAAAAGTTATGGGTCGTTTGATTCGTGGGCTGGCTGCCGAGGGAAACCTGCGGGTGCTGGCCGTAGAGACCACTGATATTACCGAAGAAGCCAGAGAACGTCACCAACTCTCGCCCACCGCTACCGCTGCGCTGGGCCGGGCCATGAGTGGGGTTTTGCTGCTGACCTTTCTGCTCTCCAAAACGCCTAAGGAGCGGGTAAGTCTCCAGTTTGTGGGCGATGGCCCCCTGGGGGGGCCGGTGGTAGAGGCTGCGCCGGATGGGTTTGTTCGGGGGTATGTCAAAAACCCTAAAGCCAACCCACCGTTACGGCCGGATGGCAAGCTTGATGTGGGGGCGGCTATTGGGCGAGGCGAGCTTAAGGTAGACCGGCTGCTGTCCAACGAGGAGCTTTACCAGTCCAGTGTGGAACTGGTGAGCGGTGAGGTGGCCGAAGACCTGGCCCGCTACCTGTGGCAGTCCGAGCAGATTCCCTCGGCGGTGTTGCTGGGGGTGCGGGTGCATGGGCAAGGCGAGGTACAGGTTGCGGGGGGTATAGCCATTCAGGTATTGCCGGGCTGCCCTGAGGAAGTGATTGAGCGGCTCGAGCAGAATCTTCAAGGCCGTTCGGGCATTACCGACCTGCTGCTGGAGAGGGGGCTCGAGGGAACCGTCGAGGCCTTGATGGAGGGCCTGGGTTACGACCCTACCGACCTGAGTGTGGTGGGGTTTCGTGAGGGGTATATCCCCCTTGTGTTCCGCTGCCGCTGTAGCCGCGAACGTGCCCTGAATGCCTTGATCTACTTCTCGCCAGAGGAGCGTGAAGAAATGATCGAGCAGGACGGGGGCGCCGAGGTGCTGTGCCACTGGTGTGCGGAGAAGTACCAGATTACCCCTGAGGAAATTCGCTCATTGCCTATGGGCGAGGGCTTTATGCCTGAGGTACCCAAAGCCTGAGGGCCTCACGGGATTATGCTTTCGGCTCTCGAGCTCAAAAAAATCGCGCCCTGGGGTAATCCTGCAAAACCCCCTGCTTGAAGGCCTCGTACCTGGAGGCTTCCACCAGGGCCACCGTCGAGCCGCCAAAACCGGCCCCGGTAAGGCGTGCTCCCACCGCTCCGTGGCGCAGCTCGGCCTCTACCAGCTGGTCGAGCTCGGGAATCGAGACTTCGTAATCGTCGCAGAGCGAGCGGTGTGAGGCCACCATTAGCTCGCCAAAGCGCTTGATATTGCCTTGCTCGAGCGCCTGTACCCCCTCCAGTACGCGCTGGTTTTCGGTCACCACGTGGCGGGCGCGCCGGTTCAGGGGTTCGGGCAGGGTCTCGAGGCGGGGGAGGTCGGCAGGGGAAAGCTCACGCAGCGACTTCACCCCCAGCAGTCGGCAGGCTTGCTCGCACTCGCTGCGGCGGGTGTTGTAGCCCGACTCGGCCAGGCGGCGCGGCACCGCCGAATCCACCACGGCCACCCGGTAGCCCTGGGGCAGGGGGGCCAGCCGGGTCTGGAGGCTCTGGGTGTCCAGGAACAGCCCATACCCCAGCCGCCCCACCGATGAGGCCATCTGATCCATGATGCCGCAGCGCACACCCACATACTCCACCTCGGCCTGCTGGGCCAGCAGGGCGATCCGCACGTCGTCCAGGGGCAGCTGGTAGAGCGCGCGCAAGGCCCGCAGCGTGGCCACCTCCAGCGCCGCTGAGCTCGAGAGCCCCCCACTCATGGGCACTTCACTGCGGATGTATGCCCGCAGACCGGGCACGGCGTAGCCATGCCGACGCAAGACCCAGACACAGCCCGCAATGTAGTCGAGCCAGTCGCCTTGCCGGGCTTCGTTCAACCCCCGGCTTTTGCGCTCCCGAAAGTTCTCGGCGTAGGCCTCGAGGCCCTCGGCAGCAGCAGCTTCGATGTGGGTCTGGTAGGGCAGGGGGGTGGGGAAGACAAACCCCCCGTTGTAGTCGGTGTGTTCGCCCAGAAGGTTTACGCGGCCAGGAGCCGAGGCGGATACGGTGGGTTCGATGCCAAAGACGTCTTTGAACATAGTCTGATCAAGATGCAGCAAGAAACGGGGTCTTGGGTTTTTCTATTAACCCTCGAGCACCATCGGGCGCGGGCGCCCGTCCACGGATGTCATGGGCCAGGCGGGGTCGAGGGTCAGGTTTTCCAGCCCTTGCTTGGTGAGCAGAAAGGTGTCCTCGACCTTGGCGCCGGGGAGGCTGGGGTTCCAGGCCAGGGCCATGCCGGGCTCGAGCTGGGTGGGGTTGCCGGGGCGGGCCAGCACCTCGCGGCTACGGTAGCCGGTCAGGCCGCCCTGGTGGTGGTTTTCGAACTCCTGGGGGTGGCCAGTGTCCTTGTAGGCGGCGCGGATCTTTTCCAGTACCTCGCCCAGCGTAGCGCCGGGCCTCGAGGCCTCGAGGGCCGCCGCCTCCACCTGGCAGACCTGCTGGTTGAGCCGCTGGGCTTCGGGGTGACCAAAGCTGCGCAGGCGGCTCAGGTTGGCAATCAGGCCGTGCCGCCGCCCGCAGACCACGCCCATGAACAACCGCCCCAGCCGCTGCTGTTTGGGAATGGGGTGGCGGTAGCGGAAGAGCCGCTCCTCACCGGCGACCAGCAAGACCAGAGGTTGGATGCCCCTGGACAGAAGTTCTTCGGCAATAGCCCCGGCCAGCTCGTGTTCGCTCCAGTCAGGATCGGCGAAGCGGAGGCTCTCGCCCAGGGCCGTGGCGGCCTCCCGACCCAGGGTGCGGTAGCGGGCCTGCTCCTCTGGCGAGAGCACCAGGCGCAAGGGGGTGAGGTCGTGCTCGAGGTCGCTGGGCCCCTCGGGGGCGGGCGGGCTGTACCAGGGATAGCGCACGACCTCGAGGCCCATTACCTCTTCGTCCAGAAGGCGTCCGGCCTCGATCTGGGAAGCGTGGAGCCGCACGCTGCCCAGGGTGACCTCGAGCCAGGCCGCAGCCGGGCGAAAGGTGACCACCGTGTTGTCGCCGCCGCCCGAAAGCCAGGCGAAGTTCTCGGGCTGCTGTACAAAAAAGCGGGCAAAACCCTGGGCTTCCATCCAGGCCCGCAGGCGGGTGAGTGCCAAATCGTTCATATCTCAGCCTATCGTTTTTTGTTACGCACGGTCATAAAAAATTCAAGGTAAGCCGAAGGTGGTGCTCAAATCGCAACCTCGCGCAGCACCCGCGCGGTCTCCTCGGGCAGGGCATCCATGGCAAAAGTACCGGCGGCAATCTCGGTTCCGGCCAGGTACTTCAACTTGTCGGCGGTGCGCAGGGCCGGGTAGAACTCCACGTGGAAATGGAAGACCTCCTCGGCGCCCTTGGGGGCGGCGTGCAGGGCCATGATGTAGGGCATGGGCTTTTGGAACAGGTTATCCAGCTTTTGCACCACCTGGCCCAGGAAGCTGGCAAAGCTCTTGGTTTCCTCCTCGGTAAAGGCCCACAGGCCGGGGCGGAACTGCTTGGGGAAGAGCAGCACCTCGTAGGGGTAACGGGCGTAGGGGGGGACGCAGGCGATGGTGTGCGCGTCTTCCAGAACCGTGTAAGGCCCCAGGTGGGGCAGCAGATTGAGTAGCACCGGGCTTTTCTGAAAGGCCTCGAGCTCCTTTAGCAGAATGGGCGGGATCCAGGGGTAGGCGTAAATTTGCCCGTGGGGGTGGTGCAACGTGACCCCCATCTGTTCGCCCCGGTTCTCGAAGGGCATCACGTACTGGATGTTGGGGCGGGCATAGAGCTCCTGGTAACGGTCGGCCCAGACCCGCACCAATAGCTCGCGCCGCTCGGGGCTGAGGGTGGCCAGGCTGCCGCTGTGTTCGGGCGTAAACACCACCACTTCGCAGTCGCCCCTGGCATCGCGGGTGGGGATGACCAGACCCTGTGGGGGCTCCCCGGCGTAGGGGGAGAGGGAGGGCCAGCGGTTCTGGAAGACGGCAATCTCGAAGTCTTCGAAGGGGATTTCGGTGGGGAAGCCGCCGGGTTTGCTGGGGGCCAGGGGGTCGTATTCCTTGGGGGGCAGGAATGTTCGCCCCTGACGGCTGGCGGCAAACACCACCCACTCATGCCTCAGGGGATGCCAGCGGGCGTGGGACTGGGCCTGAGCGGTGTTTTCGCCCTCCTCGAGCGCGGGCAGGGTGTGGGGTTTCAGGCCGTACAAATAAAGCATTCGACCATCTTTTTTCTGGTGTACGCGCTTATGCATGCTAACCTCAAATTGCTCGATGGCGTTCAGTCGGGATAAAGGGCCTGGCCTGGTAGCGGCTCCTCCTGCGGGCTGGTCTCTGCGCCAACTGCCCTAAAGCTCCAGCCAGCGGGCAAAATCCACCTCCCGCTCGCCAATCCTGAAGGTATAGGGGCCGGTTTGTGCGATGGACGGGGTGGCCTCGAGCCAGGCCTTAAGTTGTTCCCGTTCCTCGCCATCCAGCCACTCTGGGGGGTCGGAGGTGGCTTTGAAGCCCGATACCAGCCCCAGGTCCTGTAGTACCGCCCGCTGGGCAGGGCTGAGCAGGTTGTAGCGGGTACGAAAATAGGCCACATCGGGGTCGGTGTGCACCAGGGGCTTCAGCCAGAGGCGGTGCAGGCTGGTACGCAGGGCGTTGTAGGCGCTGGGGCCGGTGGGGTCGTGCAAAAATACCCGCCGGTCTTCGTTGTCCCAGTAAGGCGCCACGTCAGGCCCAATGCGTAGCCCATCCACCAGACCCAGCGAGGCGATGATGGGAGCGCCGCAGGCCAGGATGTACACCTCGTCGCCGGCAGCCTCGCGGATGATGCGCAAGGCTTCGCGGTAGGCATCCTCTCGGGCCTCCCCGGCGTGCCGGTGACCGGGTAATGCGGCAGCATACAGAAAATCCAGCTTCAAGTAGCGATAACCCCAGCCCCGCACCGTCTGGATAAGATTACGCAACCAGTTTTGTACACCGGGCAAGGTCACGTCGAGGGCGTAGAAGCCTCCCCAGTTGATGCCCGCCGGAACCAGATCGCCTTTTTCATCGCGCAAAAACCAGTCAGGGTGTTCTTTGAACAATTTGGAGCTGGGCCGGGCGATGAAAGGGGCCAGCCAGAGGCCGGGGGTCAGGCCCTGGCTCTGGGCCCGTAGCGCGATGGTGCTCATGCCCGAGGGAAACTTGTGGTTGGGCTCCCAGTCGCCCATATTTTGCTGCCAGCCGTCGTCTATCTGGAAGACCTCGAACGGCAGCCCCTGCAGACCAGCAATACTCTGGAGCATCAGGCCTTCCGAGATGTCGCTGTAGTAGCTATACCAGCTACACCATACCCTGGGCGCGGGTTGCTGGGCCCGCACCCCCAGGGTGGTGGCCAGCAGTTCGGCGTAGCGGGCCAAAACCTCTCCAGTTTCGCCGTAGGCCAAAAACCACTCTATCTCGTGCTCACCAAAGCCTTTGAGGCTCAGGCGGTCTGCCTCGATGCGGGCGCCAGGGCGCAACGCACCCAGAAAAAGCATCCGCCCGTCGTAGCCCTCGATGCCCCCCAGGCCGCTGCCGCCGTGGACGGGCGAGAGGGCATAGGCGGGGTCGTCGCATTGGGGCCGCCGCTCGGGGGGCAGGATGGGCTTGGGGTTTTCCTTGAGGCTGACCCAGGTTGCCTCGCTCCAGCTTTGCCAGCCCTGCTTGAAAAACATGGTGCGTCCGAAGGGATGGCCAATTTGCACGGTTTTGCCGCTAAGCAGGTAGCCGCCCAGGGTTTCTTCGAGCCTGCTTGCGCTTATGTGGAAGTCGTAGCCCTGAATCTGCATGGCTTACTCCTCGACCCAGATAGCCAAATCATAAGGAGCCATGGTGGGGCCACCCAGAACAAAGTGGGCATTTGCAGGCGCTGGAACCGTTTGCGGATGGTTGGCGTAGTTGAGGGCAAAGACCCAGTTGCCCCGGCGCCGGAGGCGCAAGCCTTCGGGCAAGGTTTGCGTGGTCAAACCCGCGCGCTGGGCGGCTTCGGCCAGGTAGTGCTGGAGAAACTCGCGATTTGGCCAGAAGGCCAGGTAGTGCCGGTTCTGCTGCTGGTAGATGGCCCCCTTGCCGTCGCCGAAAGAGGCCACCGGGGTCAGGCCAGACTCAACCCACTCCTTCCATACCCCCACCTGCCAGGATTGGCCCTGCCAGAGCACGGTGTCGGTCAGCCCTGGGCGCCAGCTTTCCACTCGAGTCACCTTGATGGGCAGCAGTTCCTGCAGCGTGCCTGGGGGTAACTGCGGTGGTATGCCCAGGGCCTCGGTTTTGGAGCCGGTACGGGGTCCAAAGATCAGGGTGCCAGGGGCGGTGCGGAAGGCCTCGAGGGCGGCTTCGCGCAGGATGGGCAGGCTGGGCACCACCACCAGCCGGTAGGGCTTCAGGCTGGCCCCAGGGGGCACCAGGTCCACGTCCAGCCCCAGGCGGCGCAGGGCCTGGTAAAAATGCCAGACCAGGTCGCGGTACACAAACCCCTGCCCCTGGGGCTGAATCCGGTAGACCCAGTCGGCCTCGTAGTCGAAGACCAGGGCCACCGGGGCTTTGGTGCTTGGGGACAGGGAGAGCTGGTGTAGCTCCTGGGCCACCTGCTGGGCCTCGAAAAAGCCTAGGTCGGGCTCGAGGTCGGGGCGGTTGAGCCCGGCATGAAACTGCTCCTGGGCCTGGGGAAACTGCCGCCAGCGGAAGTAGCTCACCACCTCGGCGCCGTGGGCCAGGGCTTCCCAGGTCCAAAGACGTACCATGCCGGGGGCCGGCGAGGGGTTGTGGTGGGCCCAGTTGACCGGCCCGGGCTGCTGCTCCATCACCCACCAGCGGGGCTTTACCCCACGGTAAAGGTCGTGGTGGAAGGCGGCCATGTCGGGGTGGCCGGTATGGGCGTAGCGCAGCTTCTCCTCTGTTGTGCAGGGCAGCACATCCATATCGGTGAAGCCCAGGGGATAGCTGTCCCAGCCAGCGATGTCTAGGTCCTGGGCCAGCCTGAAGTGGTCGAAGTCCGGGGTGTAGCCCATGAAGTTGTGCAGGATAAAGCGCCCAGGGGAATGCTGCCTGAGAATTTCCACCTGCATGTGGTTGAAGGCGGCTACCTGATCGGAGCTAAAGCGGTAAAAGTCGAGCCAGTGCGAGGGGTTGGCCTCGGTAACGGTCTGGTTGGGCAGGTCGATCTCGCCAAAGGAGCGGTAGGCCATGCTCCAGAACACGTTGCCCCAGGCCCGGTTGAGGGCCTCGATGCGGCCATAGCGGGCCTGTAACCACAGCCGGAAAGCCCGCAGATCCTCGGGGCCATAGCTGCGGGTGGTGTCGTGGCAGCCGTACTCGTTGTCGGTCTGCCAGCCCGCCACAAAGGGGTTCTGGCCGTAACGCTGGGCCAGCAGGGTTACGATGCGGCGGGCCTCCTCGCGGTAGACCCGGCTGCTAAAGCTGTAGTGGCGGCGCGAGCCGAATTTGCGCGGTTGTCCCTGCGCGTCATAGCCCAGAATGTCGGGGTGCTGGTCGATGAGCCACTTGGGCGGGGTAGCGGTAGGGGTGCCAAGCACCACCTTAAGCCCGGCCTGGCCCAGGGTTTCGATGGCCTCATCCAGCCACTCCCAGGTAAAGTGGCCGGGGTCGGGCTCGAGGCAGCTCCAGGCAAACTCGCCGATGCGGACGTAGGTCAGGCCCAGCGCTTTCATGCGCCGGGCATCCTCGGCCCAGCGTTCGCGGGGCCAGTGTTCGGGGTAGTAGCAGACGCCTAGCATAAGGTTTGGTATGGGGTATAGAGGGGTTTTGTGCTGGTGAGGGAGCTACCCAGGTGATACGCACAAGGCAGCAGCCCTGAACTAAAGCCCAGGTTTTGTTTTTGTGGGGTGTGCTTTGGGCGCTGCCTCATCTAGTCCTTCACCCCACCTGCGGTAATACCTGCGATAAAGTAGCGCTGCAGGAACAGGAACAGGACTAAAAAGGGCAGGGTGGTCATAACTGCCCCCACCATAATGCCCCCCCACGAGACCCGGGTGAGTCCAATCAGCGAGCCCAGCGCCACCGGTGCGGTCTGCATCTCGCGATCGGAAAGCACCAGCAAGGGCCACAGGTAGTCGTTCCAGGAGGCCAGGAAGAGAATGATGGCCAGGGCCGCCATGGCTGGGAGCACCAGCGGTACGGCCACCCGGAAGAAGATGCGAAACTCGCCGGCGCCGTCGATGCGGGCAGCTTCCAGCAGGCTCATGGGCACGCTCAGGAAGTTCTGCCGCATGTAGAATACGCCCAGGCTATTTGCCAGCGAGGGCAGAATCACCGCCCACCAGGTGTTGGTGAGCCGGAAATCGAAAGTCATGGCCTCGCGCAGGGCGGGCACCCCAAAGAAGAGGTAGGCCAGCGCTGCTACCGCGTAACCCAGCCACATTACCCGCCCCAGGGTAGGCGAGAAGCGGAGCCAGGCCAAGAGAAGCGCAATACCGCCAAACACCGCCATCCCGATCAGGATGGCCAGCAGGGTTTTGGCCTCGCGGGCCACCAGGATGAACTGCGGGATGACCACCGCAAAATAGGGGATGGTCAGGGTGGCGATTACCAGCGAGAACAAGAGCCCCTTGCCCCAGAACTGAAAACGGGCAAAAGCATACCCGGCCAGACTGGTTAAAAAGATGGAGAGCACCGTATAGATGCCAGCCACCATCACGCTATTGAAGAGGGTGCGCAAGAAGTTGGTGTCCGACTGCAGGCTTTGCAGGTTGGCGGCAAACTGGTTGCCCGGCAGGATGGGGGTAGGGGTGCTGAAGATGGCGATTTCGGGCTGGGTCGAGAAGACGAACATCAGCCAGAGTGGGGCCAGCCATAAGAGGGCCAGGGGGGTCAGGAACAGGTGCAACCAGAGGCTGCGCCACCACAATTGTCGTTTCATTGGTCCCTCCCAAAAAGCCGAAGCTGGATGATGGAGAAGACCAGTGCCAGCAGGGTAATGGCGTAGGCGATGGTGGAGGCGTAGCCGAAGTTGATGTTCTGGAAGCCCTGGCGGTAGAGGTAGACCCCCAGGGTGGTGGTAGCGGTGCCGGGGCCGCCGTTGGTGATGAGCCAGGGCTCGGTGAAGAGTTGCAGGGTTCCTATAATGGAGAGCACCAGGCAGAACAAGAGCACCGGGCGCAGGCTGGGCAGGGTGATGCGCCAGAACTGCTGCCAGGGGCTGGCCCCGTCGATCTCGGCGGCCTCGTAGATGTCTTTGGGGATGCTTTGCAGTCCGGCCAGGATGATGATGGCGTTATAGCCGGTCCAGCGCCAGGTGAGGGTGGTGATGATGACCACCATGGCGCCTACGGGGTCGAAAATCCAGTTGAGCTCGAGGCCTAAAGCGGCATTGACCGCACCGTTTTGATTAAAGAGCAGCCGGAAGACTGCCGAGTAGGCCACCGCCCCCACCACCACCGGGGCAAAAAAAGCGAAGCGAAAAAACCCCTTGGCCCGCAGCAATTGCGAGTTCAGCCCAATGGCTAGACCCGTTGCCAGAGCTAACATCAAGGGAACCTGGATGACCAGGATCAGAACCGTGTTGCGCAGGGCATCCCAGAAGGCGGCATCGCCCAGGATGCGGCCCCAGTTGATGCTAATGTCCCAGACCGGTGGGTAAACCCGGGTATTTTGAAACGAGAGCAGCAGCGATTCGATGATGGGCCAGGCCCAGAACAGGGCGAAAATCGCCAGGTAGGGAAGCAAAAAAAGGTAGGGGGTCGCGCTACGCTTCACGCGTCCTCCCGGAAAAAAAGCGCACAGATGTGTTGCATCTTATGGGATGTTCCAAAGTGATTCCGCTGTTGTAAAAGTTGGGGGTGGGACAACCCCACCCCCAAAAACCTTTAGCGTGCGATGGGTAGACCGGTGGCTTGGGAAATCTGCTGGGCAGCGGCATCGAGGGCGGCCTTGGCGCTGGGGAAGCGCCCGGCCACATAATCGGCCTGGGTCTTGACCATGATGGCCCGGGCTTCCTGGAAGAACTGGGTGCCGCGGGCTGCGGGTACGTTGCCGAGGGTGCCCAGGACAACCTGCCAGATGCGCTGGTTGCCCCAGTAGGGTTGAGGCTGGCTCACGTAAGGGTCGCGGGTAGCGGCCAGCAGCGAAGGCACCAGGCCATATTCTTTGAGCATGGTTACCTGGCCCTCGGTGGTGCCCAGGGCATAGCGAACAAAGGCCCAGGCAGCTTCTTTGTTGCGCGAGGAAGCGGGAATGGCCAGGGCTGAACCACCCAGGTTGGCCGCTCGAACACCACCGGGACGGGAGGCGGGCATTGGGTAGACACCCCACTTACCGCTCTGTTCGGGCGCATTGGAGCGGATGGTGCCTTCGTACCAGGCCCCGAACATGCTGGTGGCTACGGTACCGGCCTTGAAGGCCTGGATTTGCTCGTTCCAGCCGCCTTGCATCACAATACCAGCGTCGATAAGCTTTTTGACCGTCTCGAGGGCCGTCACACAGCCGGGCTGGTTAACCGTAACGGCACTGGCTTCGTTGTTGAAGTAGAAGCAGCTGTTCTGGTTGGCCAGCATGCGAAACCACTCGTCGTCCTGCCCGTTGGCGATGACCCCTACCTTAACCCGGTTGTTGGTGGCCGCGGCGATCTTCTTGCCCGCAGCAATAAAATCGTCCCAGGTGCGGATGGTGTTGGGGTTGACCCCGGCCTGGTTATAGATGTCGCGGCGGTAGAACATAACCACCGGGCCGGAGTCCCAGGGCATGGCAAAGACCTTGTTGCCCACGGTCAGTTCGGTCCACTTGAAGGCGGGGAACTGGTTGCGCAGGGTAGAGGCTGCCGGTTGCAGGGTGTTCATGTCGGTAAAGCAGTTGGGGAAGCGCGCCCAGAACACCTCGGCCTCGTTGTTTTCGATGGAGTACACGTCGGGCAGGTCGCCGCCGCCCGCTGCACAGCCCGCCAGCCCGCGGTCGTAGGTGGCCTGGTTGCCGATATCCAGCACCTTGACCTTAACGTTGGGGAAGAGCTTGTTGAAGCCGGGGATGTTGGCCTCGAGGGCCTTGGCGGCAATATCCCAGCTCCACACGGTAATCTCGCCGCGCAGGTTGGGGTTCCCCTGCATTTGTTGGGCCGAGGCCAGCGTGAGGGCCAGGGCCGCTCCTAAAACCAGTAGACGCTTCATGTATCCCTCCTTAGATACCAGCCTTTTGGGGGCCGCACTTCACGGCAAAACCACTTTTGGATATGCGGGAAGGTCCTTTTTTCCCCTTCAAGGTTCAAGCGGAGTCTAAGGGCTGGGCCAGAGGCTTGTCAATAGTTATGAATGCTTGCGAAAAGTTTCGAAAATAAACCCTGCGCCCTGGCGTTGCTGGCGCAGCAGCTGCCGCTGTTCCGGCCTGGGCGGGCTTCACGGGGATGCTGAGCCACAGCGCTGTGAAGCCTGGTGCGCTGGGCTACATGCAGCGGTTTTGACCTGCACCAAACAGAAATCTTCAAGTTGGATCAGGTGTGGCGGGCCACCGCCACCTCGAGCCCCCTGCTATAAAGCGCCTCGAGGTCTTCCTTTTTTGCTTTGCGGTCGGTGATGAGCAGGTCGACTGCCTCCAGCGGCCCGATGCGGGCTGCGGCCACCTGCATAATCTTGCTGTGGTCAGCCAGCACGATAATCTCGCGGGCGGCCTCCATCATGGCCCGCTTAATTTCTGCTTCTTGCAGGTTGGTGTTGGTGAAGCCTTTTTCGGGGTGTACCCCGTTGCAGCCCAGGAAAGCCTTGTCGGCGTTGATTTCGCGCAATAGCAGGGTGCCGTAGGGGTTGACCAGCGAATGCTGCAAAGGCCGCAGGGTGCCCCCGGTAACAATTACCGTAATGCCAGGGTGCGACTCCAGCAGCAAAGCGATGTTGAGGCCGCTGGTGATGACCACCACATTTTTGAGTGAGGGCGAAAGGGCTTTGGCCAGCTCGGTGGTGGTGCTGCCCACATCCAGAATGATGGTCTCGCCGTCGCGCACCAGGCTGGCGGCGTAACTGCCGATGCGCTCTTTCTCCCTGGCGTGCACCTGGCGGGTTTCCTCCAGGGGAAGCTCGAAACGCTTGGTTTCTGCGGGCACTGCCCCCCCACGGGTGCGGCGCAACAGCCCCTGTTGCTCCAGATACTCCAGGTCGGTGCGGATGGTAACGGTGGAAACGCCAAAGTGTGCAGCCAGTCTGCTGACCTCGACCCGGCCATCCCGGTGCAGCATGGCCAGGATTTCCTGGTGGCGAAAGGTGGCCTCGAGGGAGGGCATAGCGAAAGCATACGAAAGCAAACCAAAGAAAGCAAATCGAAAACGCAGTAAGAAAGGATTTCCTCGAGGTTCAGTCCTCCTCAACCAGCAGGGGCAGAAATACCGTGAAGCGGGTTTCGCCGGGCCGGCTGGCTACCCGGATTTCCCCGCCGTGGGCCTCGGCAATCTGTTTGGCAATGGCCAGCCCCAGCCCGGTGCCACCCTCGGGGCCTCGAGCGAAGCGGGTAAACAGGCGGGGCAGTACCTCCGGCGCGATGCCCGGCCCCCGGTCCACAATGGCAAAGGCGGCCCAGGGTTGTTTGGGCGGGTTCATCTCGGGGGTGGATGTGGTGCGTAGCTCGTCGGCGGATTCGTAGGGGTCGGGGGGGTTGTCGGTGGGCTCCTTGACCATCCAGACCCGCACCTGCACTTTTTCGGGCGCACCGGCGGCCCGCACTGCGTTGGCAATCAGGTTGCGGGCCAGTTGCAACAAGCGGTCGGGGTCGCCCAGCACCTCGGGAAACTCGGGGGGCATTTTGAGCACCACACCGGGGTACTCGCCTACGGCCTGGCGCAGCAGATCGCCCAGGTTGACGATGTGGGCATTAACGCTGCGCTCGGCCTCGCCCCGGGCCAGGGCCAGCAGGTCCTGCACCATGCGAACGGTATGGGCGGCAATTTTTCGGGAGCGATCGAGCATCTCGGTGTCGCCAGGGTTACGGCTGAGGCGCTCGAGGTAGCCATTGAGTGAGGTCAAGGGGGTGCGAAGCTCGTGCGAGACCTCGGCCAGAAAGGCCCGCTCGCGTGCCTGGGCCTCGCGCAGCTCGCCCAGCAGGTCGTTGACCTTCTCCACCATCACCCCCAGGTCGTCCTTGGGGCCGGTGTAGTGGATGGGCTCGAGGTTGCGGGGGCCGCGCTTGTCTACCTCCGAGGCCGCGCGGTGCAGCGGGATGAGCGAAACCTGGGCGGCCAGCACAATCAGAAGGGCCCCTATGGGAAATAAAAAAGCCATACCCTGAATCAAGGTGGTACGGACAGTGGCCGAGATGCCCTCGATGTAGCGGGTGTCCTGGCTGACCACCACCACCGCTCCGGGTATGCTCTGGTAGGCCGCCATAAAGGTTGGAGCGTAGTAGGGCTTGGCGGTGTTGCTGGCGGCTCGGATATAGTTTTTGGGTACTTTGTGGTCGAAGTCGGGGGTGGGTGCTACCAGAAGCTGTCCGCCCGTGCTGTAGAAGCTCACGCTCACCGGGCCGCTTCGGGGCAGGCTAATTTCCCCGGCCCGACCCGAGGAGTACAGTTGCGCTACCTCGTTGACGTAGCGCAATAGGGTACGCTCGACCTGCCCGTACAGGCCAAAGTTAATGCTGTAGACGGCAATGCTCAGGGTCAATACCAGTATCAGCACCCATAGGATGGTATAGGCCAGGATCAGACGGGTGCGGAAGGACATAAATATGAGCCTGGGGGAAACCTCAAGCAACAACCATCACCAGGGTTGGGCGGCCTGGGCATCGCTTTGAGGCCCAGGCCTATTCCGCTTCGCGCTGCCGCAGCGCATACCCCACCCCACGCACGGTGCGCAGATAGCCATAAGCACCGGCTTCCCGCAGCTTGGAGCGCAGGTTGGCGATGTGCACATCTACTACGTTGGAATCGCGCTCGAGCTGCCTTCCCCACAGGTGCTCCTCGATTTCCTGGCGGCTGAACACCTTGCCCGCCCGGCTTACCAGAAGCGACAGCAGCTCGAACTCCTTGGGCGACAGACGCAGCTCCTGACCCTCAAACAGCACCTGGCGTTTGGCGAGGTGCACTTCCAAACCACCCACGCTTATCTGCTCGCCGCCTTCGCGGTGGCGGAGTTGCACCTGGATGCGGGCCAGCAGTTCGGCGGGGTGAAAGGGCTTGACGATGTAGTCATCGGCCCCATCGGAGAGCAGGCTCACTTTGCGCTCTACCGCATCGGCAGCGGTCAGGACGATAATGGGCACTTCGTAGCCCGCGCGGATGCGGCGGGCCACCTCACCCCCATCCAGGTCGGGCAGGCCCAGGTCGAGAATGACCAGGTCGGGCAGCGCTTCGCGCAAACGCACCAGGCCGGCCATGCCGCCCGAGGCCCAGTCTACGGTGTAGCCAGCCTCTCCCAGCTCGAGCTGCAAGAGGTGGGCGATTTCAGGGTCGTCTTCAATCAAAAGAATGCGTTTCATCGAACCTCCGGCAAGACACGCCCATTGGGCAGATTCAAGCGATACGTACGGGTCAGAAGCTCATTAAGGCTAACACGTTCTCCCTGGATATTCAGGGCAATATCCCCCTTGGGGGTAGTAATTCCATTGTATGGCGGGCGATAGCCTCCATCCACCCGGAACAGCACCCGAACCTCGCGGTTGGCGGGTGCGGGCAGCATGCTTTGCAGAACCATATTGCGTGCTTCTACCTGCCAGACCACATACACGGTGAGCAAATCCGGGGACACCACCCGAATTTCGCTTCCCGAAGGGATAGAGGGGAGATTGGGCAGCGGCGCGAGCGCCAACACGAAGGCTAGTAGAAGACTGCGCATCGTCCCACCACTATGCAAGGCTACCTGAACAGGAGCATGGGATTCCAGTAAAAGGCATTTTAACCTGACCAAGCGGGCTGGCGGTGATTGGAATTGAAGGGCGCTTCATAAGCCTGCGAATTGCCCACAATACAGTAGCAATGCACACTGCCATGGTAGGGCAAATACAAACGCCATGAGTTTAGCATTTCTTTAGCTGGGGCAAAGCTCAAACTGGACAGCGGCAGAAAAACCCCCCCCGATGGCGGAGCTGGCCGGTGAACCTCGAGCTGAGAACATTCCCCCCTACCTCCAGGGCGTATAATCAGCTATGAGAAAAATCGAAGCCATGTTACTTCAGCTCGAGCAAGAACTGGAAAGACAAATGTTCGGCTCGCCTGCCCAGCCCAACCTGGCCGAGGCCCGCCAGCTGCTGGAGACCCTAACCAAACAACTTGATCAGGCCATCATCTTCGACAAAACCATTCGGGCCGACCTCGAGCGCCAGCTCGAGTCGCTGCGCGAACTTCTGGAAAGCGCGCAGGTTCCTGCGGATCAGGCCAAACAGCGGCTGATGGATTTTCGCAACTTTTACCAGAAGAGCTTTGGCAGCGGCCAGATTGTGTAGGTCGGCGCGAACCCACCTGAGCAATTTTGCCAGCCGCTAAAACTGTCCTTGACTGGTTTTTTGCGTAGGTTTCCATCAGGCCAAAATTACGGCAAAAAACCCGCCCAGGGTGGTGGCCAGCAGGTTAGTCAGATCGTTGCCCCACCAGGCCAGGCGGTCTTCTAACAAACCCAGCACAGTATCGGCCAGAGCGCCAGCGGCGCCCCCCACCACCACCGCTACCACCGGTGCTTTGAGCCAGACTGCCCAGGGGGCAAAAAGCAGTGCCCCACCCAGCAGGGCCAGCGTGCCCAGCCCGCTAACCGCAGCGTTGGTTCCGCTTTCGACACGGCCTTTTAGCGGATGCCAGGCCCAGCGGCTTCGACTGCCCAGCTCGGTGGCCAGGGTATCGGCAGCTGCGGTTGCCAGCGCGGCCAGAAAAAAAGCGGGCGCCCCCAGGGCAATGCCTACTGCGGCTGGAAGCCCATTGGCCAGCACCTGGGAAGCCATGCGGCCCGAGCGGTCTCGGCTGGTGTGGTTAAGCCGGCTGGCCAGGCTACCCAGGGCCACAAAGAAGAGCACTGCCAGGGCTGCTGGAATTCCTCCCGCCCAGAGGGGAAGGCCCCCTACCAAAGCGGCGGCCCAGGAAGCCCCCGGCCTGAGCCAGCCCATTCGCTCGGCCAGCAGCCCGATTCCAAAAGCAATGGATAAAGCCAGGAAGGGATTCATCTAAGTGTCTCCATCAAGATGCGGTTCCGAAAGATCGCTTTAGGAATTGCGCCAGGCACGCATAGACTCATTCCGCGGGTTTTGCCAATTTACCCTGGCGCAACTTAAACCCCACACGAGGCCTGGCGTTAGGCTGCGGCCAGGGCCAACCAGCTGTGCGCGCGCCTGCAGGATCCCAAAGACCAAACGAACCGGGGAGAAGCCTGTGCTATTCACGCCGACCTACCCAGCGACCCCGTTCGCAGCGCGGTCTCGAAGCCCTACAGCACCTGCGACCAGCTGACCGAGCGCACGTTGGGCACGCTGCGCAAGCGCTCGTCCAGGGCTTTTTGCTCGCTTTCGCTCAGGTCTATGCGGGTGCTAATGCGAAACAGCGAGGAAAGCGGTGAAGTGGGGCTCGAGTTCACGCCCATGGCACTTTTGCCCATCCAGGCGATGGCATCCATAATGTCGCGCAGCAATCCGGCCCGGTCGTCGGCCAGCACCTCGAGCTGCATCACCCGGCCCAGCCCTTCCCAGTAGGCCAGCACTACCCGTCCGGGGTCCTGCTCCATCAGGCGGCGCAGGTTGGGGCAGCTTGCTTTGTGGATGCTGACGCCCCGCCCCCGGGTGATGTAGCCCAGAATGGCGTCGCCCTTGGCGGGCTCACAGCAGCTCGCCAGCTTGATGGGAACGTTCAGATTGGACTCCAGACGGATGCCCAGCTCACTTTTGACGGGCTTGGGCTTAGTGGCAGGGGTTTCGCTTTTGGGGGCCAGGATGCGGGCGACTTGTTGTGGTGCAACCCGTCCCCCTGCGATGGCTGCGTACAGGTCCTCTGGCGAAGAGCTTTTGATGAGCTTGCGCCCTACCTCCTCGAGCTGGCTCTCCAGAGGCCGGGGCGGGCCCCGTCGTTTGAAGTATTTTTCCAGCATCCGCGCGCCTTTTTCCAGGGTCTCGGCTCGCTCGAAAGCCCGGAAGTACATGCGGATTTTTTGCTTGGCCGAGCGGGTTTTGGCGTAGTCGATCCAGTCCTTGGAGGGGTGGGCCGTTTTGGCGGTGAGAATTTCCACAATCTCGCCGTTTTGCAGCTCGTAGCTGAGGGGCACGATGCGCCCATTGACCTTGGCCCCGACCATGCGGTGCCCCACCTCGGTGTGGATATGGTAGGCGAAGTCTACCGGGCTCGAGCCTTTGGGCAGGTTGATAATTTTCCCCTTGGGGGTGAAGACAAAAACCCGGCCCCCTAGTAGCTCCTTGGTAACGGCCTCGACAAAATCGCGCGAGCTGCTGTACTCCTGCTGCCAGTCCTGGATGCTTTTGAGCCAGCCCACCCGCCGCTTGAGGTCTTCGGGGTCGGTCACGCCCTCCTTGTAAAGCCAGTGCGCCGCAACGCCAAACTCGGCCACCCGGTGCATCTCCCTGGTGCGAATCTGCACTTCCAGCGGCAGCCCGTTTACGGCAATCACGGTGGTGTGCAGCGACTGGTAGCCGTTGGGCTTGGGTACCGCGATATAGTCCTTGACCCGGCCCGGGATGGGCTGCCAGAGGGCGTGTACCAGGCCCAGCACGTGGTAACAAACCTGCTTTTCGCGCAGCGCGTTTTCTTCCGGATCCTGGCTAGGGCGTGGCTCCAGGATGACCCGCAAGGCCAGCAGGTCGTAAATTTGCTCGATGGCCTTGCCGTCGCGCTCCATCTTCTTCCAGATGGAGAACAGGTGTTTGGTGCGACCTGTGATCTCGATTTTCTTGATGGACTGCTTGAGGATGAAGTCCCGTGCCAGGGCCTGCTCGAGCTTTTCTTTGGCTGCCTGCACGGCGGCCTCACGCTCGGCACGGTGGCTTTTGAGGCGGGCCTCGAGGGCCTGGTAATTCTCGGGGTCGAGGTAGCGGAAAGAAAGGTCTTCGAGCTCGAGCTTGATTTGTCCAATACCCAGGCGGTGGGCCAACGGGGCGTAGATTTCCAGGGTTTCGCGGGCAATGCGCTGCTGCTTGTGGGGGGGCATGAACTCCAGGGTGCGCAGGTTGTGTAGCCGGTCGGCCAGCTTGACGATGATGATGCGCACATCCTCGGCCATGGCGATAAACATCTGGCGCAGGTCTTCGGCGTGCTTTTCCTCGGCGGGTTTGTCCTCCTGTGCGGCGTGGGCCAGTTTGTAGAGCTTGGAAACCTTGGTCTCGCCCTCCACAATCCTTCGCACCGCTGCCCCAAAGCGCTCCTCAATCTCCTCAGGGCGCACCTGGGTATCCTCGACGGTGTCGTGCAAGAGCCCAGCCATGAGGGTCTCGGCATCCAGGCCCAGCTCGGCCAGGATTTGCGCTACCGCGACCGGGTGAACGATGTAGGGCTCTCCACTCTTGCGCTTTTGCCCTTCGTGGGCGACATAGGCAAACTCGAGCGCCCCCCGCACCTGGGCCCTGGCCGCATCAGGCAGGTAGTGAAGGTGAGGCTCGAGCTGTTGCCACAAGGCCTCAACTGCGGTATGCGCTGTGGGCGATAGAGGTGCCGCCGTTGGCTGGGTATGCTTGGTCATATCAAGGTTCCGGGTCTGCACAAGGCCAGCCCTTAGAGGACGCTTTTCTAAGTCTAGCATTTTGCCGAAAACTAGCCAATTAGAGCGCCAATGTGAGGAGCGCGATAAGCCTGGTCGGACCGCCTTCACCCTTCGCTTGGGGGCCTGCTTTTTTCAGGCTGCTGCCGTAAAGCGACCGCCCGTTTTTTGCGACAAATGCAACACCTCCACGGTAAACTGGTCGCATGTTGCGACTAAACCTGACAAATATCCTATCCGAACGCATCGGTGAGCAGGGCGTTGATTGGCCTGGGGCGCTGGCTGCCCACACTCAAAGCTTAGAGGCGGCCCGCGCTGCGCTGTGGCAGCGTAAGTCCGACCCTGCCGAGTTCCTGGGCTGGATTGACGTACCCGAAGATACCGAGACCCTGCGGCAGGTGTTGCGCTACCGCCAGGCCAATGCCTGGGTGCAAGACCTGGTGGTGCTGGGCATTGGTGGTTCGGCCCTGGGCGCTCAGGCGGTGAGTGCGGCTCTGGGTAAAGGCCCGGTGCGCCTGCATTTTGTAGATAACGTGGAGCCTGAGCCTATTCTGGCCTTGCTCCGTACCCTCGACCCTCACAAAACCCTGGTCAATGTGATTTCCAAGTCGGGCTCCACCGCCGAGACCATGGCGGCCTTTCTGGTGTTCCGGCAGTGGCTCGAGCTGGGCCTAACCGACTGGAAGAAACACGTGGTGGTCACCACCGACCCCGCCAAGGGTATTCTGCGCCCTTATGCCCAGGCCGAGGGCCTGACCGCTTTCGAGGTGCCACCTTCGGTGGGGGGACGCTTCAGCGTGACCTGCCCGGTGGGAACCTTGCCGCTGGCTTTTGCCGAGGTAGACCTCGAGGGCCTGCTGGCCGGGGCGCGCAAATCCAACGAGCAGGCCAGGGCTGCACTGGAACACAACCTGCCGGCCCAGACCGCGTTGATCCACCACCTGTTTAGTCGGAAGGGCAAAAACATCGTGGTTTTTATGCCCTACTCCACCCGCCTGCGCTACCTGCCGGACTGGTTCGTGCAACTCCACGACGAATCGCTGGGCAAGATGCGCGACCGAACGGGCCAGGAGGTTCGCACCGGCACCACCGCGGTGCGGGCCATCGGGACCACCGACCAGCACGCCCAGGTGCAGCTTTTCCGTGAGGGGCCGCACGATAAGCTCATCAACATCGTGCGCCTGTTGAACCCCAGCGAAAACCTCGAGATCCCGGCGGTGAAGGGTCTCGAGGCCCTCGATTACCTCTTCGGCAAGAGCTTCTTCGAGCTCCTGGACGCCGAGGCCAAAGCCACCGCCCACGCCCTGGCCAAAGCCAAGCAGCCCAACTACACCCTTACCCTGGAAAAACTCGACGCCTACAACCTGGGCTGGCTATTGCAACACCTGATGTGGCAGACCGCCTTCCTGGGGGAATTGTGGAACATCAACGCCTTCGACCAGCCCGGGGTGGAGCTCGGCAAGGAGTACACCTACGCCCTGATGGGCCGCAAGGGCTATGAGCCGCTGGCCCAGGAATTGCGCGCCGAAGGAGTGGAATAACCGCACTTCCGGGCTGCTTCCGGTGTAGAGGGGGGCTGGTACGAACCCCGCCTGAACCGTTGCGCTACGGGAAGGCGAGCGCAAGACGATCTCTACGGTTCCTTGCAGTGTCTCCATAGTTAAAATGCAAGATGCTGTTCCGAAAGATCGCTTTAGGAATTGCGCCAGGTACGCATAGACTCATCCAACTGGTTTTGCCAATCTACCCTGGCGCAACTGCTATCCACGCTTCAGGCGGGGGCCCCAGAAAAAAAGCAATCAAAAGGACTTCTTATACCAGATTCGGTTAGTTCGTCACCGAACGGTGACGAACTAACCCGACCGAAGGGAGTGCTCTAGGATTCAAAAAGATAGCCCCTTGATGTTTTTTGTTTGAAGAGTATCTTTTTGAATCCGGTATTATGAGCCGGTCGAAGCCGAACAGGTATGGGTTGTTCCACAACGGGATGCAAACGGGTTCAGCGCTCCAACAGCGCACGCATGGCCTGGGGTACCGGCTGGGGCTGGCGCGTTTGGGGGTGGGCGGCCACATAGATGACCTCCCCGCTAATCAGGTGCGCCTCACCCCGAAAGATGCCCAGCACAAACTGCATACTGCTGTTGCCGATGCGCCCTACCCGCACGCCAATCTCGAGCTCGTCGTCGTAGTGGGCCGGGGCGTGGTACTCCACGGTGGCCTTGACCACAAACAAATCCAGCCCAAAGCGCTCCACCGTGCTGGGGTAGGGGATGCCCAGAGCCCGCCAGAATTCGGTGATAGCTACGTCGAAATAGGTCAGGTAGTGCCCGTTAAACACGATGCCCTGAGGGTCGGTCTCGGCCCACCGCACCCGCAGGCGATGATAAAAGCCAAACTCGGACTTTAACAACTATGCCTCACCAGCGGCTTTAGGCTGCTTCAAGAATCGCTATCTTCCAGGCCCCCCACATCCCAGTGCTCGGGCGAGCGCCAGAGGTTGGAAATCAAGAGCTCGCGCATGGCCAGGAACTCCTTGGGCATCCGTTCGTATAGCTTGATGAAGAGTTCCTCGTGCGAGAGGATTTCCTTGAGCCACAGGTCGCGGTCGATGGCCATGAGCTCTTGGAATTGCTCTTTGCTGAAGTTCAGGCCGCGCCAGTCCAGGCTTTCGTAGTGGGGTACGTAGCCCAGAGGGCTTTCGGTAGCATAGCCCCGACCGTTAACCCGCTCCACAATCCACTTCAGCACCCGCATATTTTCGCCAAAACCCGGCCAAAGGTAGTTGCCATCCTTCCCCTTGCGGAACCAGTTCACGCTGAAGATGCGGGGGGGATCTACCACCCGGCGGCCCATATCCAGCCAGTGGTTGAAGTAGCTGGCCATGTGGTAGCCGATAAAAGGCAGCATAGCGAAGGGGTCGCGGCGCACCTCGCCGATCTGGCCGAAGGCGGCAGCGGTCATCTCCGAGCCCATTGTGGCGCCCAGGTACACCCCAAACGACCAGTTGAAGCTCTGATACACCAGCGGTACCACCGTGGCCCGCCGTCCGCCGAAGATGAAGGCCTTGATGGGCACCCCTTTGGGGTTTTCCCACTCGGGGTCAATGACCGGGTTCTGGCTGGCCGGGGCGGTAAAGCGGGCGTTGGGATGGGCCGCTTTGCGCCCACAGTCGGGGGTCCACTCGTTGCCCTGCCAGTCAATGGCTTTGGCCGGGGGCGGGCCGTCCATACCCTCCCACCACACGTCGCCCTCGGGGGTGAGGGCCACGTTGGTGAAGATGGTATTGGCCTTGATGGTTTCCATGGCGTTGGGGTTGGTGGCGTAGGAGGTGCCGGGTGCTACCCCGAAGTACCCGGCTTCGGGATTGATGGCGTAAAGTCGTCCGTCGGGGCCCGGTTTGATCCAGGCGATGTCGTCGCCTACGGTGGTCACTTTCCAGCCTTCTTCCTGGAAGGGCTTGGGCGGGATCAGCATGGCAAAGTTGGTCTTACCGCAAGCGCTGGGGAAAGCGGCCGCTACATAGGTTTTCTGGCCTTTGGGATCTTCGACCCCCAGGATCAGCATGTGCTCGGCCAGCCAGCCTTCGTCGCGCCCGATCACGCTGGCAATCCGCAGGGCCAGACATTTTTTACCCAGCAGGGCGTTGCCACCGTACCCCGAACCATAGCTCCAGATGCTGCGCTCCTCGGGAAAGTGCACGATGTATTTGACCTTGGGGTTGCAGGGCCAGGGGACATCTTTTTGTCCTGGCTCGAGGGGCATGCCCACCGTGTGCATGCAGGGCACAAAGTCGCCATCCTCGCCCAGCACATCGTAGACGGCTTTGCCCATGCGGGTCATGATGCGCATGTTCACCACCACATAGGCCGAGTCGGTAATCTCGATGCCGATGTAGCTGATGGGAGAGCCCAGCGGCCCCATGCTGAAGGGCACTACGTACATGGTGCGGCCCCGCATGCAGCCATCGAAGAGGCCCTGTAAGGTGGCGTGCATTTCTTTGGGGTTGACCCAGTTGTTGGTGGGGCCGGCGTCTTCTTTGTTGATAGAGCAGATGAAGGTGCGATCCTCTACCCGTGCAACGTCGCTAGGGTCGGAACGGGCCAGAAAACTGTTTGGGCGTAGCTCGGGGTTGAGCCGTATAAACGTACCGGCTTCAACGAGCTGGTCGCACAGGGCGTTGTACTCCTCTTCGGAGCCGTCGCAAAAGTGCACGGCATCGGGCTTACACAGGGCTACGGCCTCGGTGATCCAGTGCTTAACTCGCTCGCTCTTGATGTAGGAAGGGAACTCGAGGTTTTGCATATTGTCCTTTACTCTAACGGTTGTCCCAAGATATTTCACGGGCATTGGGGTTCCTCCTCTGGCAGGCCGACGACTTTGATAAATCTATCACTAGCCTTCGGAATCAGTCTTCACTACAAACTTGTAATTCAGTAGGGGCAATCGCCCCGCCTTGGGCGAAATGGCAGAGTCTAAACTGGGTTTATGAAAATCCGCTTGCGCGAAAACGGCTCGCTGGTGATCGACCTGCCCGAGGGCAGCAAGTTTGTGCTTAATGGAGAAGAGCGGGTTTTAGAGCGAGCCAAGCTGGCTTTGTGCCGCTGTGGCCACTCGGAATGCAAACCGTTTTGCGATGGAAGCCATAAGCGGGTGGGTTTTGTGGCGGAGGGGGGAGAGTTGGAAATAGAACTGCAATAGGCTGAGCAGGGTTTTTTGTTATGCTGGTGGCGCACATGAAACCTGGCCCTCTAAACGCCATTACCGATGTTCCCGGTATTCAGGTAGGCCACTTTACCGACCTGGACAACCTTACGGGTGTTACTGTCATCTTTCCCCAGAACGGGGCAGTGGCGGGGGTGGATGTGCGCGGCAGCGCGCCCGGTACCCGCGAAACCGACCTGTTGAACCCGGTTAACCTTGTTGAGCAGGTACAGGCCGTGGTGCTCTCGGGGGGGAGCGCCTATGGCCTCGAGGCGGCCGCAGGGGTGATGCGCTGGCTCGAGGAGCAGGGCAAGGGCTATCCGGTGGGTAACGCCGTCGTGCCCATTGTGCCAGCCGCGGTGATTTTCGACCTGCTGGTAGGCAGCCCTACCGTGCGCCCCAGCGCCCTGTACGGCTACCAGGCGGCCCAGAACCTGAAGGGGGGGCCGGTCGAGCAGGGCGTGGTGGGGGTGGGCACGGGGGCGCGGAACGGTGGTCTGAAGGGCGGCACCGGCACGGCCAGCCTCGAGCTGCCCGGCGGGGTGGTGGTGGGGGCTATCGTGGCGGCCAATGCCTACGGACAGGCCCACGACCCCATAACGGGCGAGCTTTATGCGCGTTTCTTAGAGCAAAACGGCGAGTTCAAGCTCAAACACCCCCCCCGGCCCCTATCGGCCCCAGACTACAGCGATCTTTTCACGACCTCTTTAGTGCCCAGCAATACCGTAATTGGATGCGTAGCCACCAACGCCCGCCTGAGCAAAGCCCAGGCCCAAAAGGTAGCCCAGATGGCCCATGACGGCATTGCCAGGGCCGTTTTCCCAGCCCATACCATGTTCGATGGCGATGTGATTTTTTGTCTGGCTACGGGGGAGGTGGAAATTGCAGGCCCTGCCGAACTCAGCCGCCTGGGTGCGGTGGCCGCCGATGTGTTTGCCAGGGCGCTGGTGCACGGGGTGCTGCAGGCCTATTCGGTGGGCGGGCTGGTTTCCTACCGCGACCTGTACGAAAAATAGGCGCAAAGAGGGATTTCTTGCGACCGCTTTGCCGGGAAGAACAATGGATCAAAACAACCTTGCCCTTCAAGCTGCCCAGGCCGTAGACACCGCCGAACTGGTGCGCCTGACCCAGGCGCTCGTTCGCATCGCCAGCTACTACCCAGGGCCGGGCGAGCAGCCGGTGGTGGATTTTTTGGAGTCCTACCTGCGCCAGCGCGGCTTCCAGACCACTGTGCAGGAGGTGGTTCCAGGCCGCCCCAACCTGATTGCCGACCTGGGGCAAGGTTCCGGCGGGCTGATTCTGGAGGGCCATAGCGATGTGGTCACGCATGGCAATCCCGAGCAGTGGACGGTTCCCCCCTACGAAGCCCGGATCCTGGACGGCAAGATTTACGGGCGCGGAGCCTGCGATATGAAAGGCGGGCTGGCAGCGGCCATCTGTGCGGCAGTAGCGGTACAAAAGGTGCTGGGCCAGCCCCGCAAAACCCTGCGGCTGTGCATCCCCTGTGATGAAGAAGGCCTGATGATCGGGATCAAGGCTTTTATCCGGGCGGGCTATGCCGAAGGCTTCGCCGGGGCGATTATCTGCGAGCCGGAAGAAAACCAGGTCTGCTTGTGGCAAAAGGGCGCCATGCGGGTCTGGGTGCATTTTCGGGGAAAGATGGCCCACGGGGCCATGCCCTATGCCGGAGCCAATCCCATCCCCTCGGCGGCCCGCTTTGTGGCGGCGCTGGGCGGGCTGCAAGCCGCTTTGCAAAGCGAAAGCCAGCACGAATACCTGGGCCTGCCCTGGCTGACCCCGACGGTCTTCGAGGCAGGGGCAGGGGAGGGGCAGCTCAACGTGATCCCCGATCGGGTGCGGGTAGGGCTGGACATCCGCACCAACCCCGGCCAGGATCACCGGGCCCTCGAGGCCCGGCTTCGGCAAGTGCTGGAAGAGAGCCTGGGGGCCGGTGTAAGCGCAACCCTCGAGGTCTTTGAAGTCCGCCCCGCCAGCGAAACCCCGCGCGACGCTGCGCTGGTGCAAGCGGTAGAACAAGGCTTGCAGCTGCTGCAGATGCCTGTTCGTTACGGTGGGGTGCCAGGGGCTACCGATGGCACTTTTTTGTGGGCCTGGGCCGGCTTGCCTGTTGTAACCATTGGGCCAGGGAGTCGTACCGTTCCACACCAGGTTGATGAGCACATCGAGATTGAAGAGCTGATTGCAGCCGCCAGGCTTTATGCTGCTGTCGCTGTGCTGATGCTGCGGGATGCGTAGAGCAGCCTTCGGCAAGGTGCAATCCCCATCATGAAAAGGGCTCTACGGGCTTATTTTTGCTGCGAGCAGCGGGAAGACCGCGATAATTGCTGCACTGCGGGGCGATAATCCCGTTTGCCAACCCCCTGGTTTTCGTGTTATTGTCTACTTGCGAGCGGTGCCGAAAAAAGCGTATCGGTAAGGCTTTTTTCGGATCGGGAGGGTGGAGAAGACCCAACTGATGTTCTGGTGGGACTCGTGATACCGAGCCCACCCGCGCGACGCGGCCATAAATCGCGACATTCCCATATAAAAAATAGGAGGAATCGTGATGAAACGTTGGTTGCTTATAGGCGTGTTGGCCTTGGCTGGCCTGGCTTGGGCGCAGCAGCGCGGTGGTTCCATTACCATCGCTATCCAAACTGAACCCGCAGCCTGGGATCCGACCCAGGTAGCGGGTGCGGATATCTCCCGCGTGGTCTACGACAATGTGCTACAAGGGCTGGTCAAGCGCAACCCCAAAGGCGAGATCGTGCCCTCGCTGGCTACGCGCTGGACGGTGTCCAACTCCGGCCTGACCTATACCTTTACCCTGCGCCAGGGGGTGAAGTTCCACGACGGTTCCGACTTCACCGCCCAGGATGTGCTGGCTAAGTTTAACCGGGCCCGCAACCCCGATACCCGGGCCTCGGGCCACCTGCGCCCCGACCTTTACCGCGATATCGTCAACATCACCAGCCCCAACCCCAACACGGTGGTGTTTAGCCTGCGCCAGCCCAACAACGACTTTCTTTTCATCCTCTCGCGCCCCGAGTCGCTGATTGGCCCCCGGCAGCGGCCTCTGGCCGAGCAGCGGGTGCAGCCCATTGGCACCGGCCCCTTCCGTTTTGCAGCCTGGGAGCGGGGCGTGGCGGTGCGGCTCGAGCGCAACCCCAACTACTACCTGCAGGGCCTGCCCTACCTGGATCGGGTCAACTTCCGCTTCCTGGGCGATGGGGATGCCCAGCTGGCCGGTCTGCGGGCTGGCGACCTGGACGTAATTGCCTATAGCTTGTTGCCCGAAAACGCGGTGGTGCTCTCGCGCGACCCCAACTTCAAAGTCTTTTCTGGTTCGGCTACCGCCGAGGCGGTGGCTGGTTTCAACAACAGCCGCCCGCCCTTCAACGATGTGCGGGTGCGGCGGGCCATCACCCTGGCCACCAACAAGGACGAACTAATCCAAGGGGCCATGCTGGGCTACGGCACCAAAATCGGCTCCATGCGCTCGCCCGGCGAAGCCTGCTATGTGGATCTGAGCAACTTCAACGCCTACAACCCCGATGAGGCCCGCCGCCTGCTGGCCGAGGCCGGTTTTACCAACCAGAACCCCCTGCGCTTTACCTTCAACCTGGCCGCCGAGTTCCCTTACGAGCGCCGCATTGGCGAGGCCATGGTGGCCCAGCTCAACAAACTGGGGCCGCTGCAGGTCACCATCCAGGTCACCGACTTCAACACCTGGCTGCAGCGGGTCTTCCGTCAGGCCGACTATGCCATGACCATTATCGGCCACGTGGAAGCCAACGATATTGGCAACTACGCCAACCCCAACTACTACTGGCGCTACAACAGCCCCCGTTTCCAGCAGCTTTTCACCCAGTACCTGCGGGCCCCCAACCAGACCAAAGCCTGCGAGGCCCTGGCCGCCGCCCAGCGCCTACTGGCTGAGGATGCCGCTGGGGTTTGGGTCATGAGCCTGCCCGCGCTGGGCGCTTATCGAGCCCGCATTCAGAACTGGCCCGACGGTTTCCTGACCCCCGCCATCAGCGTGGCCGAGGTGTGGGTACGGCAGTAGCCTGTAAGCCTTAGCTTTGAGGGTCGAGTGTCAAGGGCGTTTCGGCTCTAGAACCTCGGCCCTCGAGCCTTGACTATGTTTGCCTACACGGTTCGCCGCCTGGGTTTTGCCCTCGTCACCTTGTGGTTGGCGACGCTGCTGGTCTTTGCTGCACTGCTGCTGATTCCTGGCAACCCAGCCCAGGCCATTCTGGGCATTGATGCAACCCCGGCTGACCTGGAAGCCCTCGAGGCCCGTTTAGGGCTGGATAAACCCCCCCTCGAGCGCTACCTGAGCTGGCTGGGCGGGGTGCTGCGGGGCGACCTGGGACAGTCGATTCGTTATGAGCGGCCCATCTCCGAACTTATCGTGGCCCGGCTGGGGATTACCTTGCCCATTGTGGTGGCTTCGCTGCTGTTGGCCACGCTTATTGCAGTACCGCTGGGCATCCTGGCGGCCCGCAGGGCCGGAAGCCCAATAGACCTGGGTATTTCGGTGGTCTCGCTGGTGGGGATTGTGCTGCCCTCGTTTTGGGTGGGGCTGATGTTTATCTACATCTTTATCGTCTGGCTCAAGCTGCCGTTGCCTACCAGTTTTCCTATTGGGGGCTGGGAGAACCCCCAGCGGGCCTTGCTGGCCCTGGTGCTGCCGGTGCTGACCGTGGCCCTGGCCAGTGCTTCGTTTCTGGTGCGGCTGGTGCGGGGGAGTGTGCTCGAGGTGCTCTCGCAGGACTTTATCCGTACCGCCCGGGCCAAGGGGCTAACAGAGCGGGTGGTGCTGTACAAGCATGCCCTGCGCAACGCGGCCTTGCCGGTGGTCACGGTGCTGGGCCTCGAGTTCGCCAGCTTGCTTATCGCCACGGTGGTGGTGGAGACGGTCTTCGGGATTCCGGGCCTGGGCTCGCTCTCGCTTACCGCCATCAGCGCGCGCGACTACCCCCTGGTGCAGGCGGTGGTGCTGGTGATAGCGGCTTTTATTGTGCTGATGAACCTGCTGGTGGACTTGCTGTATGGTTTGCTGGATCCGAGGGTGAGCTATGCGTGAAGGGCGGCCCCCCATCCCCCGGCCCCTTCCTCCCAAGGGGAGGAAGGGGTGGCTGAAGATGTCTGCTGGAGGCCGAGAGTGAGTTATGCGTAGCCAGGCTGTCCCATCGAAAACCTCCAGGAGATCATCTGGTTGGGCCAAGCTGCCCATTGCGCTAAAGGTGGGTTCTTTCCTGATTCTGCTGGTTTTGTTGATGGTGCTGGCCAGCTCACTCAACCCCACCGACCCCAACGCCACCACCCCCAGCCGTCTGGCCCCCCTTTTTTCCCCCGGACACCCCCTGGGCACCGACATCCTGGGGCGCGATACCCTGGCTAGGGTGCTGGCGGGGGCCCAGAATGCCCTTTATGTGGGCCTGATTGCGGTGGGTATCGGGCTTTCGGTGGGGCTTTTGCTGGGTGTGCTGGCAGGGTATTTGGGCGGCTGGCTCGACCAGATTCTGTCGGTGTTGCTGGAAACGCTGTATGCCCTCCCGGCCCTGCTCATCGCCCTGCTGCTGGCTGCTATTTTCAACCCCGGCGTGACCACCTCGATGGTGGCCATCGGTCTGGCCGCAGTGCCAGCTTTTGCCCGGGTGGCCCGGGCCGGCGTGTTGTCGGTCAAGGCCCTGCCCTATATCGAGGCTGCAAGAGCTCTGGGCATGGGCAGTGGGCGCATTATGCTGCGGCACGTGCTCCCTAACATCATCGGGCCCCTGGTGGTGCAGGCCAGCCTGGCTTTTGCGGTAGCAATTCTGGCCGAGGCCGCGCTCTCGTACCTGGGTTTGGGCACCCAGCCCCCCAACCCCAGCTGGGGCCGGATGCTGCGCGAGGCCCAGAGCTACCAGGAACTCACGCCTTATCCGGTAATTTTCCCTGGTTTGGCGATTGGTCTGGCGGTGCTGGGCTTCAACCTGCTGGGTGATGGGCTGCGGGATTACCTGGATCCGAGAAAAAGAAGCTGAAAGAGGTTGCTATGAACTACGCAGACATGTTTCGGCTCGACGGCAAAGTGGCACTGGTGGTGGGGGGAGGTTCGGGGATTGGGCAGGCCTCTTGCGAGGCCCTGGCGGCCCAGGGGGCTACCGTGGTGGTGGCAGACCTGAAGGCCGAACTGGCCGCCGAGACCGCCGGCCGGATTGAGGCCAACGGGGGCCGGGCCGAAGCCGATGTGGTCAACATTACCAATGCGGAAGGGGTAAAGGGGCTAATCCAGGGCATTCTGGAGCGGCATGGGCGGCTCGATGTGGCCGTAACCACCCCCAGCATCAATGTCCGCAAGCCCATCCTGCACTACTCGAGCGAGGAGTTTGACCGGGTGGTAAGCGTCAACCTCAAGGGCACTTTTAATGTGCTCACCGAGGCAGGCCGGGCCATGGCCGAACAGGGCTCGGGCTCGCTGATTGCTTTTTCCTCTATTCGTTCGCAGGTGGTGGAGCCGGGGCAGTCGGTTTACGCCATGACCAAAGCGGGTACCGTCCAGCTCGTCCGGGGTTTGGCGGTGGAGTTGGGCCCTAAAGGGGTGCGGGCCAACGCCATTGGGCCAGGCGTGATTGACACCCCGCTTACCGCCCCCATCAAGAGCAAGCCCGACTGGTACCGCGCCTATGCCGAGCGCAACATCCTGCGGCGCTGGGGCCGCCCTGAGGAGGTGGCGGCAGCGGTGGCTTTTCTGGCTTCGCCGGCGGCTTCCTACATCACGGGCGCCATCTTGTTTGTGGACGGGGGCTGGACAGCCATTGATGGGCGCTTTGACCCACCGCTGTAGCGTTGTCCGCTTGGCGGGTGCGCCTTCAGGGTGTGTTCAGAAAGTGGCACTAAACTAAGCTGGTGAACGCTGTGCTTCTACGTCTGCTGCTGGTGGGTCTACTGAGCGGGGTGGCTGTTGCCCAAAGGCCTGTTGATATCGCATTCTGGCACACCCTCGAGTCCCCCGGGCGGGAGGCGCTGGAAAAAATTGTGGCGGATTTCAACGCTCGACAACGCGACTATCGCGTGGTAGCGCAGCATGTGGGCGACCTGCGCGAAGGGGGGTTCAAACTAACCGCGGCCCTTCGGGCAGGCAATGCGCCCCAGCTTTACTATGGCGAGGTTTCGTTTGTGAGCCGGGCAGTACAGGAAAACCTGGCCCTGCCTCTGGACGAATACCTGGGGGCTTTGCCCAACGACTTCTATCCCGGCTTGCTCGAGACCGGACGCTTTAGGGGCCGAACCTACGCCCTGCCGGTGGAGCTACACCTGCCGGTGCTGTTCTTCAATGCCGACCAACTGGCCGCCCGCCGCCTGAACCCACCCCAAAGCTGGGAGACCCTGGCCAGTACCGCCCAGCAGCTTACCACCCGTTCGGCCAAAGGGCTGATGGTGGTGAGCGATGTCTACAGTTTTAATGCACTCGTGATGAGCCAGGGTGGGCAACTCGTGCGCGAGGGCCGGCCCAACTTTACCGATGCCAGGGTGGTGCAGAGCCTCGAGTACCTGCAAAACCTGGTGCGCTCGGGGTATGCGGTGAGCCGCAACATCGCCGAGGCCCAGTTTGCCATGGTGGATTTTGTGCGCACCAAGGTGTTTATGGGGGTTGCGCCCATTACCGTCTGGCCCACCCTGGAAAAACGTACCCCCATTCCATTCCGGCTGGGGGTGGCCCCCCTACCCCGCACGCCCGACGGCAAGCTACCGCTGGCCGGGGGCAACCTGATGGTGCTGCGCGGCGCCAGCGAGGCCCAGGCCAGAGGGGCGGTGGCCTTGTGGCGCTACTGGATGGAGCCTGCCACCCAAGCCGAATGGGTCAAAGCGACCTACTGCCTCCCCTTGCGCCGTTCGACCCAGCCCTTGCTGGAGGATTTCTACCGCGAAGACCCCCGCCGCCGGGTGGTGCTGGGGGGCCTCGAGCAGGCCGCCACCTGGGTGCAAGACCCCGAGGTGACCCTCTGGTATGGGTTTTTGGAGGAGGCCCTCGAGCGCGTCTTGAAGGGCAACGCCAACCCCCGCCAGGCCCTGGAAGAGGCCCAGCGCAAGGCTCTGACGGTGGAGCGCCGCTAGCGCGTTTCAGTGAACGGTTTTTGTTGTGGTGGAGCATCCCTCATGCTCTTTGGGCTTTTGTGGAGGGTGCGACAATAAATCTGCTTGATTTTACTTATTTTGGAGCCCCCACCCGAAGCGCCGCAACTCGCAGCAGTCGTAACGGACGAGCTTTTGACAGCGCTTAGCGGAACGCTTTGAGCGGGGTTCATATCAGTCGATAGCGACAAGGGGGCGGGTGGGGTGGTTGTTGCGCCAGAAGAGACGGCTGGTCAGCTCGGCCAAGCCCCAGGCCAGTAGGGCCGTACCCAGCAGCACCCCCCACAGCAGCAGCGGCAAGGGAACCAGATCCAGCGCAACGATGCTGGCCGGCAGCATACCCGCCGCGAATTGCATGGCCATACCCAGCAGCACCGCGGCGTGCAGCCACAGGTTGGGCAGGGGGAACAGGTGGGTGTGGCGGGCCGGGTAAGCGAAGAAAAGCTGGCCGATGGCCATGAAGTGGAAGGCCGTGCTGCGGGTGGCCTCGAGGCTATACCCGAAGCGTGGTAGCAAGCCCAGCAGCCCCAGCGCACACATCGCCTTGATGCTGCCGCTCACCAGCACAAAGCGCAAAGAAACCCGATCCAGCAGAGGGGCATGTGGCGGGCGAGGCGGATGTTGCATCACACCGGGGTTTTTGTCCAGGGTGAGGGCCAGGGCTGGCAGGCCGTCGGTAATCAGGTTGATCCACAGAATCTGCACGGCTGTAAGCGGCAGAAGCAAGGCCCCGGTGGCGTCGCGTAGGTTCAGCAGGGCCGCGGCAAGAGCCCCGATGGCCACCACCAGCACCTCGGACAGGTTGGTGGAGAAGAGGAAGCGGATGAATTTCTGGATGTTCTCGTAGATATTGCGCCCTTCCTCGATGGCCGCTACGATGGTGGCAAAGTTGTCATCCAGCAGCACCAGGTCGGCCACCTCGCGGCTCACGTCCGAGCCGCGCTGCCCCATGGCCACGCCCACGTCGGCGCGTTTGAGGGCGGGGGCGTCGTTCACGCCGTCGCCGGTCATGGCCACCACCTCGCCGCTGGACTGGAGCAGCTCCACCAGCTTTAGCTTGTGCTCGGGGGAGACCCGGGCGAATACATTCACCTCGCGTACTGCCTGAGCCAGGGCCTGGGGGGTGTATTCTTCTAGGTCGCTGCCGGTGATGACCCGCTCGCCCGGAATCCCGATCTGATGGGCGATGGCCAGCGCGGTGGCCGGATGGTCGCCCGTGACCATCAAAACCCGGATACCGGCTTCCTGGGCCTTGCGGATGGCCTCGGGCACCTCGGGCCGGGGCGGATCCCAGAACAGCACCAGGCCCAAAAATTGCAGGTTTTCTTCAGTTTCGCCGGCAGCCCAGGCCACCCCCAGCACCCGGTAGCCCTCGGCAGCATAGGCCAGGGCTTTCTCGAGCCAGGACTGCTGTTCGTCTGGGGGCAGGCTCGAGCGCCCCAGCAACACTTCGGGGGCGCCCTTGAGATAGCTTTGCAGGCCCTTTGGACTCTGCACTGTGACCCGCTGGAACTTGTGGCTGCTCTCGAAGGCCCGTTCGGAGTGGCGGGGGTGGTACTGCCGCAGGGCTTCTACATCCACTCCCTTCTGCTCCACAAAGTTCAGCAGGGCCAGATCCATGGGGTCGCCGATGCCGTGGTCGGCGTCGTTGGCCAAGGCCAGGGCGGTGTGGGCCAGAGCGGGGTCGGGGCTATCCAGGGCCCGTACCTCCATGCGGTTTTCGGTGAGGGTGCCGGTTTTGTCGGTGGCGATGACCGTAACCGAGCCCAGGGCCTCCACGGCCGAGAGTTTGCGTACTACTGCTTTGCGCCCGGCCATGCGCTCCACCCCCAGCGAGAGCGTGAGGGTTAGCACCGCCGGCAACCCCTCGGGCACCGCAGCCACCGCCAAGGCCACCGCAAACAGAAAGACCTGTGGGAGCCGGCCCACCCCCTCGGTAAACAGGCCCAAGAGCACCAGCAGCCCGGCCAGCAGCAACACCCAGCGGGCCACCTGGTTGCCGAAGCGGTGGAGGTCGTGCTCGAGCGGTGTGGGCTCGGCCTTAATCTCACCCAGAAGGGTAGCGAGCTTGCCCAGCGCGCTCTCGGGGCCGGTGCGCTGCACCTCGGCAAAGGCCTTGCCCCGCACCAGTAGGGTCCCGCTAAACAGTTCCTGACCCGCTTCTTTTTCCACCGGGAGGCTCTCGCCGGTCAAGACCGACTCGTCTAAAAGCGGGTTGCCTTCCAGCACGGTTACATCGGCAGGAACGCGGTCGCCGGCCTCGAGCCGCACCAGGTCGCCCGGCACCAGCTCGCGGCTGGGGCGCTGCACCCACACCCCATCGCGCTCGACCCAGACCAGGGGGCTGGATAGCCGCTTGAGCTTATGCAGGGCCGCTTCCGACTTGCGTTCCTGCCAGGTGCCCAGCCCGGCGTTGAGCAGCAGAATCAGGCCAATCACCACGGACTCCAGCGGCCAGCCATGCCGACCCTCGAGCCACCACACCGCAAAATCCACCGCCAGGGCAAACAGCAGGATGTAGATCAGCGGACTTTTGAACTGCTGCAAAAACCGGCGCCACAGCGGCTCGGGAGGTTTCTCGGGTAGGGCGTTGGGGCCGTGGCTGTGCAGACGTCTTCGGGCTTCGGATTCGCTCAGGCCGGAAAAGGATGGCTCAACATACATGGTGGCCCTCCAAACAGACTCAAGTATCACGCTGAGGGGTGCTTGTTACCGGAGCATTACCTGGGCCTGCCAGAATGCTGCGGATGAACGCCTCGGCGGCTTGCCTGACCTCTGGACTTAGCCCTTCGCCGCTGCCAAACCGCCGACCCTCGAGGCCGTAAACCACCGTGCGGCGAGGCAGCACACCCAGGGCGCGGGCGAGCTCGAGGGCCTCGCTCAGGCTTAAGACGTGGCTCGAGAGGCGATTAAGTGCCGCGGGCAAGGGGTCAGAACCCACCTCGAGCACATGCAGGGTTCCGGGCGGTTGGCCCGAGCACACCGCCTCCACCACCCAGGCCTCGTCGGCCCCGGCCAGGCCCTCCACCAGGCGGGTCAGGTCGTCGCCCACTTCCAGCACTTCCAGGCCCGCTGTGCGAAGTTGTTTGGCAATCCAGGGCCCCACCCCGTCGTCCTGACGGAAGGGATTGCCCAGGGCCAGCACTCTAGGTCTCATGCTCCATTTCCAGCCGCAAAAAGTGGGTCGCGCAGGAGATGCAGGGATCGTAGTTGCGGATGGTCTGCTCGCAGCGCAGGGTGAGCTCGGGTTTGGGCAGCTCGAGGTGGGCCGCCACAAACTGCCGCAGGTCTTCCTCAATCATCTTCTGGTTTTGCGAGGTGGGGGGCACGATTTTGGCCTCGGTAATCAGGCCCTGTTGGTCCATCTGGTAGCGGTGGTAGAGAATGCCGCGGGGGGCCTCGCTACAGCCCGCACCAGTGGCGGCTTTGGGCACCACCGGAAGGCTGGGGGCATCGGGCTCCTCGTATTCGCCCATCAGACGCAGGGCTTCCTCGCAGGCGTAGAGGGTTTCGAGGGCCCGCACCACAATGCTCTGGAAGGGGTTGCGGCAGACCGGCCCCAGGCCAACCTCCTTTGCCAGCGATTGCAGCGGGGCGGGGAGCAGGTCGTAGTTGAGGTTGTAGCGGGCCAGTGGCCCCACCAGATAGGGCTGCCCAGAAAGGGTAGCGTGCAGGGCGTTGGAGTGGGGGACGTGTTCTTCCTGGAAGTGCTGCTCGAAGGCCGAAACCGGGATGTCCAGCCCCCGGTTGGAGACGATGCGCCCCTGCAGGATGGGGTAGGCGCCCTCTTCGCGCAGCGAGACAAAGGTGTAGTCGGGCTTTAGGTCGGGAAAGTTCAGCCCTGCCACAAAGCGCACCGTCTCCAGGGCAATCTCGCGGGCTTGCTCGAGCTTATCCCGCACTGCCAGCAGCTCGGCCTTGCGCGGCACCCGGTAGAACCCGCCCACCTTTACATTTATGGGGTGAATCTCGCGCCCGCCCAAGAGCGTCATCAGTTCGTTGCCGGTCTTCTTGAGCTGGAGGGCCCGCTTGATCCGCTCGGGCTGGTCCTGCGCCAGCCGTACCGCGTCGGGGTAGCCCAGAAAATCGGGGAGATGCAAAAAGTAGATGTGCAGGGTGTGGCTCTCGATCCACTCCCCGCAGTAGAGCAGCCGCCGCAGGGCTTTGAGCTGACCCCCCACTTCCAGGCCCAAAGCGGCCTCCAGGGCCTGGCAGGAACTCATCTGATAGGCCACCGGGCAGATGCCGCAGATGCGGGCGGTGATGTCGGGCACTTCGGCAAAATTGCGCCCGCGCAAAAAAGCCTCAAAGAAACGTGGGGGCTCGAAGATGTCGAGCCGCACCTCTTCGACCTGGTTCCCCTTGACCCGCACATACAAGGCCCCTTCCCCTTCCACGCGGGCCAGGTTGCCTACCCGGATGGTTCGGGTATGGCGGGGTTTCGCGCTGTCATCCATGGCGCGCTGCCTCCTTGCTAAAGGCCTGGGCCCCGGCGTTGTAGGTGCGGAAGGCCCGCTGTTGGGCTGTTTCGTCTACCCCGAGGTGCGTCCACCAGGCGCTCAGGGCCACGGTATTGGGATTCTCCTGAGGGCCAAAGCAGCCGTAGCAGCCCCGCTGGTAGGCCGGGCAGATGGCCCCACATCCGGCCTGGGTGACCGGCCCCAGGCAGGGGATGCCCTGGGCCACCATCACACAGACCGTGCCCCGGGCCTTGCACTCCAGGCAGACGCTGTGCGGGGGGATGTTGGGCTTGCGCTTGTGCAAAAATGCCGAGATCACCTCGAGCAACTGCGCTTTATTCACCGGACAACCCCGCAGCTCGAAGTCCACCTTCACGTGCTCGGAGATGGCGCTGGAGTGCTGCAGGGTCTGGATGTACTCGGGCCGAGCATACACCACGCGGGTAAAGGCCTCCACATCGGCAAAGTTGCGCAAAGCCTGGATGCCCCCCGCCGTGGCACAGGCCCCAATGGCCACTAGAAACCGGGAGTTCTTGCGGATAGCCTGGATGCGCTCGGCGTCGTGGGGGGTGGTGATGGAACCTTCTACCAGCGACAGGTCGTAGGGGCCGGGCAGAACAGCACTGGAGGCCTCGAGGAAGTGGGCAATTGTCACCGCTCCGGCCACGGCCAGCAGTTCATCCTCACAGTCCAAAAGCGAAAGTTGACACCCATCGCAGGAGGCAAACTTCCAGACCGCCAGGGTGGGTTTGTGCTTACCGGGCATCTAGACCTCCTTTCGCACGATCCAATCCCGCACCTGGGGGAAGGCGAATACTGGCCCGTCCTTACAAACGAAGTGCGGCCCCAGCTGGCAATGTCCACAAAAGCCCACTGCACACTTCATGTTGCGCTCCATCGAAAGGTAGAGGTTTTCCTCCGGCACCCCGCGCTTACGCAGCTCGGCAATGGTAAAACGCATCATTACTTCCGGCCCCACCATCAGGGCGGTGGTGTGGGCGGGGTCTAGCTGCAGGTGGGGAATTAGCTCGGTAACCAACCCCACAGCCCCATCCCAACGGCCCTCGGCCCGGTCTACCGTCACCCGCACCGGCGAGGCACCGGGGGCATGGGAGAGGGTGTGCTGCCAGCGCTGGAGTTCTTTGGGGAACAGCAGGTCGGCGGGGGTGCGGGCCCCATAAAGCAGGTAAACCCGCCCGTAGTTCCGGCGGTGGCGCAGCAGGTGGTAGATGGCGGGGCGCAAAGGGGGCAGCCCAATGCCCCCAGCTACCACCACCAGATCACCTCCCCTGGCCTGTTCCATCGGCCAAGCGCTGCCAAAAGGCCCGCGTACCCCCAGCACATCCCCCTTGCGGAGCTGGCACAGGGCCTCGGTGACCGGGCCCACCCGGCGGATGGTGTGCACCAGGCGCTCGGGCTTGTGGGGGTCGCCGCTGATGGAGATGGGTACCTCGCCCACCCCAAAGACATACAGCATGGTGAACTGGCCCGGCAAAAAGGCGAGCGGCGGGCTGGACTGGGCCTCGAGCTCGAGCGTCACCACATCGGCGGTCTCGCGGATGGCCCGTGCCACCCGAAAGGGACGGGGCAGCATGGGGTCGGGCCGTGGGGTAGAACTAATGAGGCTGACCATATAAGTCCAGTAGGCGAAGCCGGGTGGCCTGCAAGCGTCCGCCGATAACCCTCGAGAAGCGCTTGCACAGCTCGTAACCGAAGTGGTGGTCTTCTTCCGAGCGCTGGCGTACCGCCGCTGCATCGAAGGCCAGCAAGCGGGCAGCCTGGAAGATGTGGGCATCGAAGGTCTTGCGGGTCTCGGGCAGCATCACCGACCAGCCCAGCACCTCCCCCGGCCCCAGGGTCTGAATCACCAGCGCACCTCGCCCAGGGGTGTGGATTTCCAGGCGCACCAGCCCCTCTTGAACCAGGTAAAAGTCTTTGGATTGGTCGCCCTCCCGGTACAGGTAGTCGCCTACTTCCAGCGCCAGGGGCTCGGCCAGCTCGGCCAGCCAGGCCAGGTCTTTGGGTCGCAGGCCGCGGAAGAAGGGATGTTCGCTCAGATACTGCTGAAGGCTGGTTTTAGACATGTGCACCCCCCGCTGGCGGTACGGACCAGGGCTGCCCCGAAGGCGAGGCCCTCATGGCAGCCACTTCTTCGGTCAGGTCAATCCCCACCGGACACCAGGTGATGCAGCGGCCACAGCCCACACACCCCAGGCTGCCAAACTGGTCCTGCCAGGTAGCCAGCTTGTGGGTTAGCCACTGGCGGTAGCGGGCCCTGGTCGAGACCCGCACGCTGCCCCCGTGAAGGTAGGAGAAGTCGGCGGTGAAGCAGGAATCCCAGCGGCGGGTGCGTTCGGCCATCTGGCCCGCGAGGTCGGTATGGTCTTCCACGCTGGTACAGAAGCAGGTGGGGCAGACCTGTGTACAGTTGCCGCAGCTCAGGCAGCGGGCCGCCACCTCCTCCCAACGGGGGTGCTCGAGGTTCTGGTAGAGCATCTCCTTGAGCCCTTCGGTATCCAGTTGGCGTCCCATCTGACGGGCCGCCTGGGCCACCAGGGCCTCGGCTTGGCTCCACTCCGACCCCTCCGCCGGACGATGGGCTACCCGATCCAAAAGCCGGGCTCCGGCCTCGCTGCCCACCTCCCCCACAAAATAGTGCCGGTCGCCCTCCAGTACCTCGGTCAGGGCCAGGTCAAAGCCGGTCTGGGCTTTGGGGCCGCTGTTCACCGAGGTGCAAAAACAGGTGTTGCCCGCTTGTGTACAGTTGATGGCCACAATAAACACTTGCTCGCGCCGGGCTTGGTAATGGGGGTCCTGGTAGGGGCCGCCCAGAAAAACCCGATCCTGTATCTGAATGGCTGCCAGTTCGCAGGCCCGCACCCCAAAGAAGGCATATTTGGGGATGGGCTCGTCTTCGCTTTCGAACTCGAGCTTCCCGTTTTCCCTATGGGATCGGAACAAACGCAGAAGGGGCGGGTGCAAAAACCGCTTCCAGCTATGAGGCCCCACGTTGTAGCCAAACAGGGCCTCGTCGCTTCGCCGCCGCAGACGGTAGGTGCCCCCCTCCTGGTGGTCGGTGTAGCCGATGGGAAGGTCTTCAAGCCGCTGGAGTTCGTCGTAGACGATGGCCCCTTCCCGCATTGTGGGCCCCAGCGTCTGGTAGCCCTCGGCCTTGAGGGCCTGCAATAGCTGCTCGAGCCCAGAGCGTTCCAGTACAAACTGGCCCTTGCTCATGCCTTCCTCCGTTGCTTTTAGCTTAACCGATTGCGCCTGGGCCAAATGACCTCCGGCCTCGAGCCTTGCTAAGCTCGAGGCTAGGTCAGAGCTAAAGCCCACAAGTTCAGTGGCTAAGGGCTTAAACCCTCAAATCCGCTTACGCTCATCCCGCCGACCCCCAGCGCAATAATTTCTGCGCGGTTGATCAGCAGGTATTCCAGTTTTTCTTGCATCACCCCTTCGCCCACCACTGCGTTCCGCAAGATCAACACATTTTCCGGCCCACCCCACTGGGCCGCGCAGCGCCGGAAGGTTTCTGGGTCGTGAAACTCGTCCGGCCCAATCTCGTCGCCCTGTATGATGCGCTCTCCCAGAAAAACAATGCGAGTGTGCCTCATAAAAGCCTCCCTCAAGCCCTGGCTTTGCGTCCTTTACGGTTTTGCTCGGTCTCCACGATGCGCCGCTTGGTGCGCACCACCGAGTCGGGGTTAAGGCTGATGGAGTCGATGCCTGCATCCACCAGGAAAGCGGCAAACTCGGGGTAGTCGGAGGGAGCCTGCCCGCAGATTCCCACCTTGCGCCCGTGCTTGTGGGCTTTTTGAATCAGTTCGGCGCAGGCCCACCTGACCGCCGGGCTGCGCTCGTCGAAGAGGGCCGCTACCTGGGTGGAGTCGCGGTCTACCCCCAGCACCAACTGGGTCAGGTCGTTGGAGCCAATCGAGAAGCCGTCAAAAACCTGGCTAAATTCTTCGGCCAGGATCACGTTGGAAGGAATCTCGGCCATCACGTAGACCTCGAGGCCGTTCTTACCACGCTCCAGGCCTCCTTCTTTCATGACATCGAGCACCTTTTTGCCTTCCTCTACCGTGCGGCAGAAGGGAATCATCACCACCAGGTTGGCGAGGCCCATCTCGTCGCGTACCCGCCGCACCGCCTCGACCTCGAGCAAAAAGCCCTCTTTGTAGTCGGGGTGGTAGTAGCGGCTGGCCCCACGCCAGCCCAGCATGGGGTTTTCCTCGCTCGGCTCAAAGGCCTCGCCCCCCAGCAGCTTGGCGTACTCGTTGGTCTTGAAGTCGCTCATGCGCAAGATAACCGGCTTGGGATAGAAGGCCCCGGCCAGCACCGCGATGCTCTGGCTTAGGCGGTCAATGAAGTATTCGCGCCCGCTCTTGTAGCCATTGGTTTTAACCTCGATTTCGCGCCGCACCTTGGGGCTTAGTTTTTCGGGGTGCAGCAGTGCCAGGGGATGAATGCCCACCCAGTCGGCAAAGATAAACTCCATCCGGGCCAAGCCCACCCCATCGTTGGGCAGCAGGGCCAGCCGGAAGGCCTGCTCGGGGTTGCCCACGTTCATCATGACCTGGGTGCGGGTGGCGCCGATTTGGAAGGGGTCGAATTCCTCCACGCTGAATTTCAAAACCCCCTCATAAACCCGCCCCACCTCGCCCTGGGCGCACGAGACCGTGACCGGGCCACCCTTAGCCAGGGCTTTGGTCGCCCCAGCAGCCCCCACCACCGCCGGAATGCCCAGCTCGCGGGCCACAATGGCCGCGTGCGAGGTGCGCCCGCCCCGCTCGGTCACGATGGCGCTGGCAATCTTCATGATGGGTTCCCAGTCGGGGTTGGTGGTGACGGTCACCAAAACATCGCCGGGCTTGATCTGGTTCATGGCCTTGGGGTCGCGGATGACTTTGGCGGGCCCCGTAGCAATCTTTTCCCCCACCGCCAGCCCTTCCACCAGCACCTTGCCTTCTTGTAGCAGGGTATAGGTCTTGATGGTGGGGTTTTTACGGCTGTGGACGGTTTCGGGCCGGGCCTGCACAATAAACAGCTCACCGGTAATCCCGTCCTTGGCCCACTCGATGTCCATAGGGGTGGGTGAGCCCCGTTTTTTGCTGTAGTGCTGCTCGATCGCAACCGCCCACCGGGCCAGGGTCAGCACTTCTTCGTTGGAGAGCACCCACTGGACTTCTTCGTTGGAGAGCACCCACTGGTTGCGTTCGGCGGGCGCTACCGGGTTGTTGCGTAGCTTGTGATGCTCGGCGTCGTAGACCAAACGCAGTTCCTTGGCCCCCAGTTTTTTCCAGAGCAAGGGCTTGTAGCCTTTGGCCAGGGTTTCCTTATGGACATAGAAACGGTCGGGGGTGGACTTGCCCTGCACGATGTTCTCGCCCAGGCCCCACACCCCTTCCAGCATCACCACCCCGTCAAAGCCGGTCTCGGTATCGAGGGTAAAGATCACGCCCGAGGAAGCCAGATCCGAGCGCACCAGTTGCTGCACTCCCACCGAGAGCAAGACCTTTTCGTGGGGGAAGCCCATATCTACCCGGTAGCGGGTGGCCCGGGCGGTGTAGAGGCTGGCAAAGCATTTCTTCACGGCCTCCAGCAACTCGGCCTCGCCCTGGATGCCCAGATAGCTCTCGTGCTGCCCGGCAAAACTGGCAGTGGGCAGGTCTTCGGCGGTGGCGCTGGAGCGTACCGCCACCATCAGGTCTTCTATGCCGGCCCGGCGCGAGAGTTCGCGGTAGGCCAGCAGAATTTCACCCTCGAGGTCTTCCGGCAGCGAGGCCCGCAGAATCAGGTTGCGGATGAGCCGGGTGCGCCGGGCCAGGTCGTCGGGGTCGTGGGGGTTCAGCTCGCGCAACTGCTCGCGGATGGGGGCCCCCAGGCCGTTGGCCTGTAGGAAGTGATGGTAAGCCTCAGCAGTAACAGCAAAGCCATCGGGCACCCGTACCCCCAGCTTGCCCAGTTCGCGTACCATCTCGCCCAACGAGGCGTTCTTGCCCCCGACCAGTGGTACTTGTTCGATACCCACCTCCTTAAACCACCGCACAAAGCGCAGCGTGGGTTGGACGGAACGGCCCTTGGGGCGGCTCGAGCCCGAACGGGGCTTCGCGGATTCAACAGTAGCCATAAATGCCTCCTGCCTAAACCCTAAAAAGCCCTTATTACCAAGCCATTACTTGCATAGAGGGGCCAGACCTGGGAGCGGTTCGGTGCCCCGATGCAAGAGAAGATTTTCTACAGGTGCCGATCGAGCCAGTCGGCAATGTCTTGCAAAACCTGTTCCTTTTGCAGGTCGTTGAGGGGCTCGTGATATCCCCCCGGATAGATGCGCAGCTCTTTGTCGATCGAGGATACCTCTCGGAAAAGCCAGTGTGCCCCCTCGACGCGGTTGATGGCGTCGGCCTCACCATGCAGGATGAGCAGCGGATCCACAACCCTTTTGACCTGGGTTTTGAGCGAGCCCATGGCGTTCAGCACTTCGGTGCCCCAGCGGACACTGGCCCTACTGTGCACGAGGGGATCGTTACGATAAGCTTCGATCACGGCTGGGTCGCGGGAGAGGGCTTTGATATTTAGCCCCAGTTTGAACGACAAAGCGGGCCAGTTTGCAGATAGCAGCCGCGCCGCGGCCACCAGCAGGGGATTAGCGGTGCTACCCGGCTCGAGCAAGGCCCCACTCACGATGGCTCCCCTTATGTCCAGGGGCTGCATTGTCAGGTAGCTCAGCACCACCAGGCCGCCCATGCTGTGGCCAAACAAGAACGATGGCAGCGAGGGTTCGCAGGCTTGTGCAAAGTTGCGAAAAATGGCCAGGGCGTGCCAGTAATCGGTCCAGCTGTCGATGTGCCCGCGCTGCCCACTCGAGCGACCATGACCCACCAGGTCGTGGGCATACACCGCGTAGCCACGGGAAACCAGGTACTCTGCAAAATGGGCATAGCGCCCGCTGTGCTCGCCAAAACCATGGGTCACAACCAAAAAGGCTTTGGGCCTGCTGGGGCGCCAGCGCCGGTAGAACTGTCCGTAGCCATTTCCGCTTGGGGCAATACCTTCATGGATATGCATAGTCCTGTCAACCTAATGTGAGCGCATTATAAGCAATCCAACTGGCGGTAGCCACTGGCCCTGTACTATTGGGATACTGCCCCCCAGGCTGGCAGGTGAGTTTGCCGAACCACCGCAAGGGGTGCATTGTGCGAAAAAGCCCGAAGACAACCTCGTCCATCTGGGCCTGGCCTACCACCTCTGGGTTGCGCGGGTTTATCTGCGGGGGTGCTCCTTTAGCGCAGCACGCTGTAGCCCGCCCAGTCGACGGGACGCTCCGCCAGGCCCAGGCGCCAGGCCACCCCCTGGGCACAGCGCTCACCTGCCCGGCCATCGCCATAGGGGTTGGGCCGGAGGCGCATGGCCTGCAGGGCGGCTTCATCCGAGAGCAGGGTGTGGATGGTCGCAAAAACCTGCTCTGGGTCGGTTCCGGCTAGCTTCAAGGCCCCCACCTCGAGCCCTTCGGGTCGTTCGGTTACGTTGCGCAGCACCACCACCGGTATGCCCAGGGTGGCCCCGCTTTCCTGAACCCCGCCGGAGTCGGTTACGAGCAGAGTTGAGCGCCTCATCAACCCAGCCATAGCGCCAAACTCCAGCGGCTCGAGCAGCTCGAAGTTGGGCACTTTTTCCAGCACTGGATACACGGCCTCCCGCACCGCCGGGTTCAGGTGCACCGGGTATACAAAATGACACTCGGGATGGGCCCGGGCTACTCGAGCCAGGGCCGCAGCCAGCTCGTGCATAAAGGGCAGGTTTTCACGGCGGTGCATGGTTACGGTCACGATGCGCTTGCCTGCGGGCAGGGGGGGAGGGGTGCCGCGTTCGCTGGCATACAGCACCGCGTCTACTTCGGTCTGGCCTGTTACGATTATGTTTTGCGCGGCTTTGCCCTCCTGCAAGAGGTTTTTCTTAGAAGTATGGGTAGGGGCCAGATCCAGGTCGGTGAGCACATCGGTCAGGCGGCGATTGGCTTCCTCGGGGAAGGGCTCGAGCAGATTAAAGCTACGCAGCCCCGCCTCTACGTGTGCAACTGGAATATGCTCGAAGAAAGCCGCCAGGGTTACGGCAAAGGTGGTCAGGGTATCGCCGTGCACCATCACATAGTCGGCGCGAAGCTCCTTAAGTTTTGCTGCCGCAGCTGGCACAATGCGTCCCATCAGGTCTGGGAGGGTCTGGCGCTCGGTCATCACCTGTAAGTCGGCGTCGGGCTCGATGCCAAATACCCTTAGAGCGTCCTCGAGCTGTGTGCGGTGTTGCCCGGTTGAAAGCACAATGGTTTCGATACCCGCCAGCTTGCGCATAGCAAAGATAACCGGAGCCATCTTGATGGCTTCGGGCCGGGTTCCAAAGGCCAGCACCACCCGCTTCATGGCGCCTCCTGCCGATTTGCTGGTAAATACAAGGTCTTCATCCTGTCGAACTATAGTACAGCTCTTTTGCTGCTGCGTTCAGATAAACATAGGACTTACGCAGTTGAACGTTGACAAAACCATAGGTTGGCTCCTCACTTCAGCCCGTCGGAATTGTGTTTTATTGACGTTGTGGGCTTCTTGTTTCTGGAATCGTTATACCTTGTAAACGCAGGTACGTTAGGATTCGGGTAAATACCGTTCTGTACGCGATTTTATCGATCTTGTTCCCCCCAAATCCTCACTCAAGTGCGCAACTCCTAAAACAATTAAACAATCATCTCTGGCTGTTCCGGCAGGTGTTGTACGCTGGGGGGGTGGGATCCGCAGGGTGGATAAAGCGCTTTGCTTTGCTTGTAGCAATGGCTGTGGGCATGCTGGCCCTGGCCCAGAGCGTCCCCTGGCCTCCCGGTGAGCGGCTGACCTATAACCTTACCTGGCAGGGTATAGGGGTGGGCAGGCTTTACCTCAGCGCCGATCCAGTGGAGGGCGGCTGGCGTTTTCGCCTCAAGCTCGAGCCCACCGGGCTGGCCAAGGCCGCGGGCTATGGCCTGGAGTCTGAAAGCCAGGTAGGCCTCGACTTCTTTACCGACCGCTTCTGGCAAAACCTGACCGAGCCGCTCAAGGGCACCACCCGGCTGGTCTATGAACGCCAGGAAAACAGCGGTTCATGGGCGAAGGTGATGCACCCAGACGGTAGACAGACCGGTTGGAACAGCCCGAGCGACCAGATACTGGATCAGCTTGCGCTCATCTACTACCTGCGTCTGCGCCCCGAGACCCGCCAGATTTACGCGGTGGACTACCCCAAACCCGTCCAGGGACGCCTGGAGGTGCTGCCGCCCAACAATGGCCTGGTGGGGTATCGTTTTGCTCGAGAAGACGTTCTGATAGAAGTCTGGTACCGCCAGGATGCCCGGCGCACCCCGGTTCGCTTCGTCTTCGGGCGGGATTTTGGCCGACTGGAAGCCAGCCTGGTCGAGAACAGCAATGGGCGCTGATCCACGCGATGGGGCTGAACCCCACCGGCAGCTTTCTGTTTGGCGCAGGTCAACACCGACTGGATGTTAGAGCAGTTCCTGGCCCTGCTTTTGATGGGGGGCAGTAAAAAGAACAAATCAAAGGCATTTCTTTACCATAAATTGGGGAAGCCCGTCTGATGCACGGTGGTATATACGCCCCACAAAAGGCCAGAGCCGACCCGGCGGCCACTGGTGCAGGTGCTTTACAAACTTGGAAACTGGGTTTGGGTGAGTTATAGTTGCCCCATAGGGAACCTAATCAACCTCAACGGGGCCTTTGTGGCTCTAGAGAAGGTTGGGGTTGAAAGCAAGAGAGCAGATCTGGAGGCATGGTTTGAAAGGAAACATCACCGTAACGGAAGGCGCGCTGGCCGCTATTTTGGGCCTGGCTGCGCATGAAGTGCCGGGTGTGCTGGGCATGAGCCCTGCAGGCATCCGCGAGTCAATTAGTCGCGTCCTGGGCCGCAGCGAGGCCAGTGAAGGGGTGGTGGTCAAGCCTGACCCAGCCGCAAGCGGGAAGTATCAGGCCGACCTGTACGTGGTGATCGCCTTTGGGGCCCGCATACCCACAGTGGTGGATAGCATAGGGGAGCGGGTGCGCTGGGCAGCCAAAAGCCTGGCCGGGGCTGAGCTTTCTAGCGTGCGTGTCCACGTGGTAGGGGTGAGCCGTGGCTAGGCGGGCCAGGGAACAACAAGCAGTAGGGCAGGGGGTGCGTCATGGCCAGTAACCTTTCACCTGGCGAGCTGGCCCAGGCCTTTCGTTATGCGACCGATTGGTTTGCGGTCTATGTAGAAGAAGTGAACGCGCTCAACGTTTATCCGGTACCCGATGGCGATACCGGTACTAACATGCACCTCACCCTACAGTCGGTGCGACGGGAGCTCGACCTGGCCGACACCAGCAAAATGAGTGAGGTGGCTCGAGCCATCAGCTATGGTTCGCTGCTGGGTGCCAGGGGCAACTCGGGGGTCATCACTTCCCAGATTCTCAAGGGCTTTGCCGAGACCATTAAAGATGCGGCCATGCTTTCGCCTGCCTTGCTGGCCCAGGCTTTCGAGGAAGGCTCCCGTATGGGCTACAAGGCGGTGATGAAGCCTGTAGAAGGCACCATCCTGACCGTTTCGCGTGGGGTGGCTGAAGGCGCGCGGGAGGCTTTGGAGAAAGGAGCCGGCAGCCTCGAGGAGGTTCTGCAGGGGGCTTTGTTGAGAGGCCGTGAAGCCTCCGACCGTACCCCCGAGCTGCTGCCGGTGCTCAAGCAAGCTGGGGTGGTAGACGCCGGAGGGGTGGGCCTGCTGCGTTTTATCGAGGGGCTCGAGGGTTACCTCAAGGGCTTGCCCCTGCCCGAACCGCCCAAAATTGAGCGCTATGCCCAGACCGCCTTTGAGGAAGAAGAGTTTGGCTACTGCACTGAGTTTTTGATGGAGGGTGTGGCCGAATCCATCGAGAAAATCCGTGAAGCGGTTTCGTCCTTTGGCGACTCACTGCTGGTGGTGGGGGCCGAGGGCTACGTCAAGGGCCACATCCACACCAACGACCCCGACGGGCTGCTGGCCAGCGTGGCCCGCTACGGCAAGATGATCCGCACCAAGGTCGAGGACATGTCCCAGCAGCACACCGAGATCCTCTCCATGGCTGGGGCAGTCGACGAGGCGCCACCCCCCACCGGTCTGGTGGTGGTGGCCAACGGCTGGGGGCTGGTCAAAGCCTTCCGGGGTTTTGGGGCGCGGGTTGTGGCCGGGGGTCAGACCGCCAACCCCAGCGTGCAGGACATCCTGGACGCCATTCGAAGCCTGCCCAACCCCGAAGTAATCGTGCTGCCCAACAACAGCAACGTGATTATGTCGGCCCAGCAAGCAGCCAGCCTGGCTGAGGGAAAGACCGTACACGTCATACCCACCCGCACCATGGGCCAGGGGCTGGCGGCCAGCGTGCTGTACCAGCCTGAGCTGCCCTCGAGCGAGCTCCTGCCCGAGATGGAAGAGGCCTCTAGACGAGCCGCCACCCTGGAAGTCACCCGGGCCAGCCGGAGCGTGGAGATAAGTGGGGTCAGCGTGACCGAGGGGCAGCCCATCGGCTTGCGTGATGACAAGCTGGTACTGGCAGCCGATACCCCCGAGGATGCCTTATTTAATCTGGTCAGCCTGGCGGTTCAGGAAAATGAGCGCGAGATACTCACCATTTTCCACGGCCCCACCCTTACCAAAGAAACCCTGGATGCCCTGACGGCTCGAGTTTCTCAGGCTTTCCCCGAGCTTAGCCTCGAGGTTCATCCGGGTGGGCCTGACCTCTACGACTACCTTGCCGTGCTGGAGTAGGCCCAAACCCCAGGTATAGGTGCTGTCCGGTGTGCAAACCGGACAGTTTTTGCATCCCGGCGTTACGGACTATGCCCCACACGTAATGTAGCCCCACTGATTTGTGATTGGAAAAACACGTGCAGTACGGCATAAATGCTACATTTTGAGCCGCAAATCCTGTCAGGCAGATGTCATGTTTAAAGATGAGAAATGTAAAGGAGTGCTTTAGGTTGGACTCATAAAACAGTGAGCCAAATAGGCCTTGTTAAGCAAGTAAATAAAAGACTCCCCGAATAAACCACATCTAGACGGCCCGGCTAAATGAGAGACGTAACGCCTCTTTCTAAGAGAACCTGAGAACTACCCCCTAACCTCGAGGTGTATGAGATGGTTACTGTATTTGCGAATTCCAATCCTGATCCTGCTGATTGCAGTGTTTGGATTAAGCTGGGCCCAGGCCCCCCGGGTGATGACCCTCAAGGCTACGGCCTACACCTCTTCGGTGCGAGAGACCGACAGCACGCCCTTCATCACTGCCACGGGTGCGCGCACCCGTATCGGCATCATCGCGGTTAGCCGGGATATGCTGCGCGAACTGCCCTATGGTTCTAAAGTGATGCTCGAGGATCTGGGCACCACCGGGGGCAAGGGCAAGGGCCGCTTCAACTACCTGTTCAAGGATCGGGTTTTTGTTGTGGAAGACACCATGCATCCCCGCAAGCGGGAGCAGCTCGACGTCTGGCTCCCCGACCGGAATACCGCCATTCGCTTTGGGGTACGCAACGTTCGGGTCACGGTGATTCAGCGGGGCCGGGGGTAAGGCCAACCCTACCCGGAGCACGCCGCTAAGGGTGAGCGCGGATGTGGGCGCCCCTCAGGCAGGGCGAGGTAAGATGGTCGGGCCTGGGGGCGTAGCGCTGGGATTGTTGCACCGCTAAAGCACATCTGCTGCTGAAGTAGCTGGGGATGCTTTGAAGCTGCAAGCATCCATGGCAAAAACAGCAGGGTGCCCGACCCTCACCAACCCTATGCGGTTCATCTGGTTTCTTGCATCACGCTACCTGCGTCACCGCCGCACCCAGAGCCTCATCAGCCTGCTGGGGGTGGCGGTGGGCATTATGGTGCTTACCACTGCCCTTTCACTTACCAATGGCTTTATTAAGGGGCTGGTTGAAGCCACCCTTAAGGCCGTGCCGCACATCTACCTGCAAAGCCTGAACCCTGAGGAAAGCCCCCCACCTCCCCCCCACCCCCAGGTAGTGGGCCAGGCCCCGGTGCTCCTGACCAAGGCCCTCCTGACCCGCCGGGCTGGGGCGGGCCGCAGCGCAGGGGCCGACTTTGCCACCCTGATTGGGCTGGGGGACGGCGGAGAGGCAGTCTACCCCGAGCTCGACCTATCGCAGCTAAAGCCCGGTGGCATCGTGCTGGGCAGTGCCCTGGCCCGCAGCCTGGGGGCCTACCCGGGCGACAGGCTTTTTCTGGTTTCCATCAACCAGAAGCGCATCGAGCTAAGGGTGGTGGGCTCGTTTCAGACCGGCAACTACCTTCTCGATGCGGGCTTCGCCTTTACCACCCTGCAGGATGCCCGCGAACTGATGGAAGCCCCCACGGCCCTCTCGGGCTATCAACTCCGCCTGCGTGACCCTGAGCAGGCCCCGCAGGTGGGGCTGGCCCTGGCTGGGCGGCATTACTTCCCCCAGACCTGGCAGTCCAGCAACCGCACCCTGATCGAACAGCTGGCCCTGCAAAAACGGGTGATTGGTATCGTGGTCTTTTTGATTGTGGTGGTGGCGGCCTTGGGTATGGCCAGCGTACTGGTGCTTACGGTCATCGAGAAAACCCCCGACATTGCGCTGCTGCGGGTAATGGGGGCCAGGGCCAATCAGGTGGCGGGGGTGTTTGCGCTTCAGGGCTTGGTGCTGGGCACGCTGGGTATCGCTTTGGGCAACCTGCTGGGCTTTGGCCTCTCCAGCTACTTTGCCTGGCGACCTGTAGAGATTCCGGGTGAGCTTTATTTCCTCACCCGCCTGCCGGTGGAGATCAAGGCTTCAGACTTTGTCTGGGTTTCGCTGCTGAGCTTGCTGGTGGTGCTGCTGGCTTCGCTTTTGCCGCTTTGGCGGGCTTTACGCATCAAACCAGGTGAAGTGTTGCGTTAAGGTTATGTCAACCCCGCCTGAGGCTTTCAAATGTTTTTGATTTGTTCTTTCTTTGGGGCCCCGCCTGAAGCGTGGGTGGCAACGGCTCGAAAAGCTAGGGTGCTCTGGCAATCCCTAACGGAACGATTCAGGCGGGTATTCACACCGGCTGGATACATGGGCCAGCGCCGGTGCTTTGGCCTAGGGCCCCAGAGCACAAAGCCAAGCAGGCTCGAGGCCCGCATGGGCGCTTAGACTAAGGGTATGTTTGGCTTTTTTCGCAAACCTGATGAGCACCTCCAGCGCGAGGGCGATACGGCCTTCCGGGTACGGGTTCGCACAGCGCGCAATGGCGATATTGTGGAACTGCGGCTTACCAAGGGCAACGAGATTTCTGCCTCGGACGAAGGAGGGTACTATGTGCGTAAGATTATCGTGTCGCCACAGCATCTGGATCGGGCTGTGCTGGAAATTTGGTTCGACCACGCCTACCGCCCTAAACGCAAGCTGGTGGAGGGTGGCGAGCTGATTCCCATCCGCGATTGGACATAAAAAACCCCTACCCTGGAGGTAGGGGCGCATTCGCTGGGAGAAGGATTACTGTAGCTCGTCCTCGAGGTTGTCCATCAGCCGTTGGGCAAGGCTGCTTTGCTCCTCGCTGGTGAAGCCTTCATCGCTGCTGCTGGGATAACTGCGCCGCCCTCCTCCGGTGCGCTCGAGCTGGGGTTGCAGCTCGCGCAGGTCTAAGTAGCGGTCGCTCTGGTTGCGCAGCTCGAGGTCGGTGAGTTCGGGTACGCCCAGCAGGTGAATCTCCTTGCCCTGGGCCCGCAAGGCCGAAAGGGTGTGGGACAGGTCGCCCGAACCGCTGGCTACTACAGCCCGCTCCCAGCGGGGTGCGGTAATGAGCAGGTCGGTAGCAATCATGGCCTCGAAGCGGGGGTCGCCATGGGTTTCGCGGCTGCGAACGGTGTAGCCCATAAACACCAGCGCATCGAGGAATTTTTGCTGACGTTCATCGTTGCTATCGGTGACGGGCGCATAGTAGAAGGCGTTGTAGAGGTCTTCGGGTTTGGAAAAAACCCCAATCGCCTTCCGGTGGTCAATGTTCCACCCCAAACGCTTGGCCGCATCGTACATGTAGGAGCCGTCAATAAACAAAGCCGTCTTCATCGTCTTTTGTCTCGCTTCCTGGTTTGCGGAGGGGCCATCCGCTACGCTAGATGCATGCTACATCTAGACGGCCCAATCTACTATATCGGTGCGCTCGAGCGACCGTTGGTGATTCAGACAGGGCCACCCCTAGCTCTGCTCTTTACATCATGCGATATTGCCTGTCAATTTCCAAGCATCGTAACGGATTTGGCAGGTCTCGAGGTGCAGGCCGCCTGCGACTGGCGCGCAAAAGAGGAGCTTTTCAAGGCCTTGCTGTGGCAGGGTGTTGAAGTCTATCTGCTAAACCCCGATCCCCGCAAACCCCTGCAAGCAACACGCCATTCGGTGCGGGCCGCGCTGATTTACATACACAGCCACAAAAACCAGACCGCCTGCCTGTGAGTTTGCAATACGCACCTCAAGCGTTTGGCTCGGCCCAGCGTTACACAAACTGGGTACAAGACTGTGAAAAAAACTTGACCTTAGCCCTGAACCGTGCTCCTCTAAACCTCCAAAACCACCTTGCCAAATACGCTGCGTGCTTCCAGTAGGCGGTGTCCCTCGGCGGCCTGGCTGAGGGGCAGGGTTGCCCCCACCACAGGCAATAATCGCCCCTCCTCAACAAACTTCAGGATAGGGAAGAGGCGGCTTTTGGAGGCCATAGTGGAGCCAAAAATAGAGAGCTGACGGTAAAAGATGTGCGAAAGCGGGGTGGTGGCCTCGTAGCCTGAAGAGGCGCCTACCAGGCTAATCCGCCCACCCCAGGCGGTGGCCTTAATGACCCCCTCCCAGTACTGGGCTCCGGTATGGTCTACCACCGCGTCGGCGCCTTTGCCTCCGGTAAGCCTGCGAACTTCTTTGTGCCAGTCGGGCTGGCTGTAGTTGACCCCTTCATCTGCGCCCAGGGCTTTGGCTTTGGCCAGCTTTTCTTCGTTGCTGGCAGTGGCGATAACCCGTGCGCCGTGCAGCTTGGCGATCTGAATGGCCGCTACCGAGACCCCCGAACCCGCAGCCATGACCAGCACATCCTCGCCAGGCCGAACCTGTAGCTTGTCCACTACCATCTGCCAGGCGGTCAGGAAGGTGAGGGGCAACGAAGCGGCCTCGAGCCAGCCCAACCCAGCTGGCTTGGGCAAGATGTTGGCCGAAGGAACCGTGACCAACTCGGCATACCCGCCCCAGCGGTGTTCACCCAGAATCTGGTACTCAGGACAGAGGTTATCCTGCCCGCCCAGACAGCGCTCGCACCGACCACACGAGACCCCTGGGTTCACCACCACAGCATCCCCAGGTTTTATACCGCCAACACCAGCACCTACCGACTCCACCTCGCCAGCAATGTCGCACCCCAGAATGTGGGGTAGGGGAAGCCTGGGGCTGGCTACGCCCTTGCGCACCCAGATATCGAGGTGGTTGAGCGCCACCGCTTTCACGGCAACCCGCACCTGCCCGGCTTCCAGTGCTGGGGGGGCAATTTCGCCATAGCGCAAGACCTCCGGGCCTCCCCTGGACTCCATCCATACTGCTCGCATGGGGCGATTGTGCCATCTAATGCTGTGGCCGTCAAACCACAATCCGCGTGCCTGCTGTGCCCTCCAGAACCCCTTGCAGGATGCCCCGGGCACCCCTGGCGACGGTGGCCCAGGGGGCGCCCTTACGCAGCGCGTTCAGGGCGGCTTCGACTTTTGGAATCATGCCACCGGAGATCGTGCCTTCTTGAATTAAAGCCTGTACCTGTGACTGGCTAAGCTGTGGAAAGCGGCTCGAGGGGTCTTTGGGGTCGCGCAGCACCCCCACCACATCGGTCAGGAAGATGGCCGGCAGGTGTAGCGCTCCGGCGATGGCTCCAGCGGCGGTGTCGGCGTTGATGTTGAGGGGGCCCTGGGGGTCGAGGCCGATGGGGGCCACCAGGGGGGTGAGTCCAGCTTGCAACAACTTTTGTAAGGCATCGGTGTTGACCCTGACCACCTCGCCCACCCGGCCCAGCATGGGGTCTAACAAACGGGCCTGAAGCAGCTCTGCATCCCTTCCGGTCAAGGCCAGGCTGAGCCGCCCACGGCGAGAAAGCCCATCGGCAAGGTGCTTGCCCAGGGTGGTGAGAACCATCTCCACCACTTCCATCTGTTCGGGCGGGGTAATGCGCAACCCCTGATGAAAATGGGTTTCGAAGCCCATCCGGTTCAACCACTCGGCAATTCGGGGGCCACCCCCGTGTACCAGCACTAGGGGCCCGGGATAGGTGCTTATCTCATCGAGCAGCTCCCCTGCTTCCTTGAGACTACCCCCGATTTTTACCAGCAAAGCCTGTTCCATATTGACAATCATACCCAGCGCGGGGCCTTTGCTCGGCTTGACATGCCCCTAAGCGGATGTTACCCTTTTGAGTGCGCTTGCGTGAGCAAGTAGACAATTGGGCGATTAGCTCAGCGGGAGAGCACACGCTTCACACGCGTGGGGTCGTAGGTTCAAATCCTACATCGCCCACCAGCACCAGGACGAGAAAAACCGGAGTCGCTAAGGCTCCGGTTTTTGCTTTATACCCCCAAAATCTTTCCATCGGGCCAACCCCCAAAGGGGTAGGGGCTGCGTGATGCTGTGCACATGGGCTCGAGGTTGGGGCGGAGATTTTACTGTTATGGACAGAAAATAAAAGCCCCACTTTGTGCTTCTCTCGCAAACCTGTACAATAAAGCGCTATGGCTGGGTTATTTTCGTTTCGCGGGGAAGACGTGGGTATTGATTTGGGCACCGCCTCGGTGCTCATTTATGTGCGTGGCAAGGGTATTGTGCTGCGGGAGCCCTCGGTTATCGCTATGGTGAGCGACACCAAAGAGGTCAAGGCAGTAGGGGCCGAGGCTTACCGGATGCTGGGGCGTACCCCTGGCAACATTGTGGCGGCGCGTCCCCTAAAAGATGGCGTAATCGCCGACTATACCCTGACCGAGCGAATGCTCACCCTGTTTATCAAGAAAGTCTTGCCGCCCTTGCGCTTTTTCCGGCCACAGGTGATGGTGGGTGTGCCTTCTGGCGTGACCGAGGTCGAGCGCCGGGCGGTGGTGCAAGCCATCGTGGAGGCAGGCGCCAAGCGGGCCTATCTGATTGACGAGCCCCTGGCCGCGGCCATTGGCGCGGGTATCAAAATTGCCGAGCCGACCGGCAGCATGGTGGTGGATATTGGGGGAGGTTCCAGCGACATTGCGGTTATTTCGCTCGGTGGAATTGTGCGTTCGACCAGCCTGCGTATAGCCGGTAACGAGTTTGACGATTCCATCATCCGGTATATTCGCAACAAGTACAACCTGCTGATTGGAGAACGCACCGCCGAGGATCTCAAGATAAAAATTGGCGCCGCCAAACATGTGCCGGGTGAGCAGGGTATGGTGGCCGAGGTGCGGGGCCGCGACCTGATTTCGGGTTTGCCCAAGAGCATTGAGGTGACCACTGATGATGTGGTAGAGGCCCTCAAAGAACCCCTCGAGAAAATCGTTCAGGGGGTAAAGAGTGTGCTCGAGATCACCCCACCCGAACTGGTGGCCGACATTATCGACCGGGGCATTTTGCTTACCGGTGGGGGCGCCTTGCTGCGCAACCTGGACCTGCTGTTGCAAGAGGCGACAGGGGTTCCGGTGGTAGTGGCCGAAAACGCGGTTGAGGCGGTGGCCCTGGGGACGGGCAAGGCCCTCGACATGCTCCACGTACTGCGAGACGCCCTGGTTACTTCCGATAACGTATTGAAGCGGTAGTTGAGAGCGCACAGAGCCAAGCCATAGGTTCAGGCTGCGCCATAATGGGCTTGCTAAACCCTGGAGGCTTCAGCGCTCAACCCGTAACAAAGACGCGGTATCCATGAACCCCACCCGAAGCGTTCGATTTAGGTCAATGCGAAACCGGCTGGATACAAGCGCCTTTTGGGCGAACCGGGACGACTTCTTATCGGACTGGCTGAGGGGAAACCATTGGGGGCTTGTTTTGGACGCTTAGCCGGGTATGCTGCTCTCTGAAATTGCCCAACACCTAGGGGGTCGCCTCGAGGGCCCCGACACCGAAGTTTCCTGTCTGGCTGCCCCCGACCAGGCCCGGCCCGGCCAGCTGGTGGTGGTGCGGGAGGCACGGTTTTTGCAGGCAGCGCTGGACAGTGGGGCGGCCTTGTTGCTGGATGAGGCCAGCGCGTGTCCCCCGGCGGTCAGCCGAGTTCGCGTGCCCTCGGTGCAAAAGGTCTGGCCGCTGGTGCTGGCCCTTTTTGACGTGCCCGAGACCTGGGCCAGCCCTGGCGTTCACCCTACCGCCACCATCGAGGCTGGGGCCGTGGTAGACCCTACCGCCTCGATTGGGGCCTACGTGCTGGTGTGCCGGGGTGCTCGAGTTGGAGCCGGGGCGGTGGTTGCGCCTTACTGCTACATTGGCGAGGAAGCAGAAATTGGTCCCCGGACGGTGCTCGAGCCCCGGGTTACACTCTACCCCCGCACCTGCCTGGGCGCGGATTGCCACCTTGGGGCCGGCACGGTGCTGGGGGTGGTGGGATTTGGATTTCAGGATAACCGACGCTTGCCCCACACCGGCCGGGTGGTGCTGGAGGATGAAGTCGAGCTGGGAGCCAATTGCGTGGTGCAGCGCAGCGTGGTGGGGGAGACCCGTATCGGGGCCCGCAGCAAAATTGGCGACCTTACCGACATTGGACACAACGTCCAGATAGGCAAGGATGTGGTAATGGTGGGCAGCAGCGCCATTGGCGGCAGTGCCGTGGTGGAGGACGGGGTGTTGATGGGGGGGTGGGTGGTGATTGCCGACCATGTGCGGGTGGGCCAGGCTGCCCGGCTTACCGGCGGTAGCAGCATCTCAAAAGACGTTCCCGCGGGGGAAACCTGGGCCAGCGGGATTCCGGCCCAGCCTGCTTTAAAGCATTGGCGGCGGCTGGCGCTGCTGGACTGGCTGGCCAGCGTAGAGCGTACCCTGCGGCAGCTGCTTAACCAGGGGCGTTAAGGATTTTTGAAGCCCTATGACGATACGTGGAATTGGTCTTCACAGCGGTGAATTCAGCACGGTACGGTTTCATCTGGCCGAGGGGCCGGTGCGCTTCAGGGTGGGGGGGCTCGAGCTGCGCCCCCTGGCCTCGGCGGTGGTTGACACCACCCGTTGCACGGTTTTGGGCCAGCAAAACCTGCGCCTGATGACGGTTGAACACCTGCTGGCGGCGCTATTTATTCGGGGAATTTGGGAAGGTCTGGTGCTCGAGGTAACCGGTCCGGAGATACCCATTCTGGATGGCAGCGCCAGGGAGTGGCTGGCGGCCTTAGCGGATTTTCCGGCGCTAGGCCCCCAGCCTGTGCCGCTGAACGGAGCCATCCGGGTGGTGGAAGGGCGCAGCAGCGTGCTGGCCCAGCCGGGCGAGCAGTTTTCCCTTACCGCAACTGTGCTTTTCCCCCATCCCAAGATTGGCTACCAGCAGGTGCAGTGCCCCCCCACGTCGCTGGAAGAACTGGCTGCGGCCCGAACCTTTGGCTTTTTGCACGAGGTAAAACGGCTGCAGGCTAGCGGGCTAATCAAAGGGGCTTCGCTGGAGAACGCCCTGGTGTTCAGCGAGCACGGCTTTGTTAATACCCCCCGAAAGCTGCACGAGCCTGTGTGGCACAAGGCCCTGGATTTTCTGGGCGATTTGTACCTGGCTGGCCGGCCCTACCGGGGTCAGTTTGTAGCCCACCGGGCCTCGCACCGGCTGCATGTGGAACTGGCAAAGCTGCTTCAAGGCTAATACCGACCTCAGCCGATGCAGGAGGCAGCAATAAAGGGGTGTGCTTTAGGATTCAAACCCCTTGATGTTTTTTGGTTGAAGACTGTCTTCCCGGAAACAATGTCCTCGATTTGTTCTTTTTTTGGGGCCTCCACCTGTAGTGCGGGTAGCAACAGCCTGAAAAAGGATGGTGCTCCAACAGTCCCTAAGGGAACAACTGAAGTTACGCAGAGAAGGGTAAGGCGATAAAATAGGGCTCCCCGCTTACACAGGAGGCCTGAGATGAGTCTAGCACCGGTCGTGAAGGATCTTCAAGCCTTGTTGGTTTCGGTCTCGAACAATACCTGCGTAGGTCTTGCTGATGCAGTCGAGGGCATCTCCCACGATACCCTCAATCGCCTGCTGCAGGGGTCAACCCCGTTGCTGGCGATGCTCCAACGCTTGGTCATCAAGCTGGTTCAGAAAGGTGGATACCTTATTCTGGACGATACCACCCTATAGAAGTTCACCACAGGACTGGGCTGCATCTTCAAGGTCAAGGATCACAAAACCGGAGGCTTCATGCTGGGGATACAGGTGGTGCTGCTGTTGTGGACCAATGGCACCCTCAGCGTGCCGGTAGGTTTTCACCTCTATCGCGGCCAGGAGAAGCACAGCAAACATGGCCTGGCCCTGCAACTGTGGGGCTGGGCCTCCAACCGGAGTACGTACTGTTCGACTCCTGGTATGCCAGTGCCCGCTTGTTGCAATACATCCGAGAGCATGGCAAGCAGCTCCGCTATTTCCGCAGAGGCCCTTACTGGTCAGCGCTGGGGTATCTCAGGGGTGGCATTCCAGTGGTGGTCTACCGGCGGGGGAGCAAGTTCTATGCCAGCAGCGACCTGGAGTTGGACTGGCCCACCCTGCGAAGCCTGCACAAAATCCGCTCCACCATTGAGCAGACCTTCAGAGTCTTGAAGCAAGAATGCGGTTGGGAGGGGGTACAGCAGCAATCCATCCCCGCTTACCGCCGCCATCTCACCCTTGGGCTGCTGGCCTTCATCTATCTGGACCAGCTCAAATCACGCCGCAAAACCACTCCCTACAAGTTGCGACGACAGCTCATCTCCGGCAAGCTCAAGGTCAGCGAGCTTGAGCTACAGCGATTCCTCGAAGCTGCGTAACTTCAGGGAACAATTCAGGCGGGGTTCATATGACGCGTGGATCAGCGAGGGGATCTTCACCCCCGGCCCACTGCGGATGTGGGGGGTTTGTATCTTCTGCCGCGGGGCTTGTTAGAACATTGGAGGATAACCTGGCGATGGCCGATGGTATTCGGATGCGCGCCATCCGCAAGAGGATTGCCCAGCAGGGGCGGAGAATCGTCAAGTCGGTGGGTTCTACCCTGACGGAGCTATTCCCCTATCGCATTCATGCCACCACCCTGCAGGGCTTTGTGCTCAAGGTGTGGGGGTTTATCTTTGCCCACAACTTCAGGCGGCTGGCCAGTATTTTGTAGGTGGCAACTTCATGGCGAGCCCTACCGTTCTAGCCAGGCAGCAGGAAGGTGCCCTGGGGTGCGAACTGCACTTTGACCTTCTCGCCCCGACCGGGCAGCTCGGGGGCATCCCCTGCGACCACCCCCTCGAGCCTCCCCACCGCGGTATCCACGCTAAACTCGGTGGAAGAGCCCAAAAAAGCCACGCCATGCATGGTGCCCTCGAGGCCCTCCCCTTCCCTAAAGACCCGCAGCGCCTCGGGGCGTACCATCACCGTTACCTTGCCCGAGATGCCGCTTTGCTGGTGGGGCTGGCTGTAACCTGCCACCTGGATTAGACCGCCGCTGTAATGCCCTTCGATGAAGTTGGCCCGCCCGATGAAGTCGGCGGCGAAGCGACTGACGGGCCGGGTGTAGAGGGTGCGGGGGTCGCCTTGCTGCTCGATGACCCCTTTGTTCATCAGCACCACCAGGTCGGAGATGGCCATGGCCTCTTCCTGGTCGTGGGTTACGTAAAGCGAGGTGATGCCAAGCTCCTGCTGGATGTCGCGGATTTCCTCGCGCACCCGCTTGCGCAGTTTGGCATCGAGGTTGGAAAGCGGTTCGTCGAAGAGTAGAATCCGCGGCTGCATGACCAGCGAGCGGGCCAGGGCCACCCGCTGCTGCTGCCCTCCCGATAAAGCCGCTACCGGGCGCTCCTCGAGGCCCGTCAGGCCCACCAGGCGCACCACCTCGGCCACCCGCTCGCGGATTTCTTCTTTGGGCCGGCGGGTGACCTGTAAGCCATAGGCGATGTTCTGGTAGACGTTCATGTGGGGGAAGAGGGCGTAGCTCTGGAACATCATGGTGATGTCGCGCAGGTAGGCCGGCAGGCGGGTCACATCCTCTCCGCCGAACAGAATGCGGCCTTCGGTAGGGCGCTCCAGTCCGGCCACCATGCGCAGGATGGTGGTTTTGCCACAACCCGAAGGGCCCAGCAAGGTGACGAGCTTTCCTGCGGGCAGCTCCAAATCCACCTTTTCTACCGCGGTGACTTTGCCAAATTTCTTGACGATGCCCTCGAGCCTCACCGAGACTGCGTTTTGCGTACCCCTCTGATTGGCTGTTACTGTTTGCTGCATGTTGACCTCACACCGCGGACTCTAGCGAGGTGCCGCGTCCCAACCGCCTCGAGACGGCAAACAAAATCAGGATGACCGTGAGCAGCCCGAAAATCATCACCGTGGCCATGGCTGCGCCCCGGCCCAGGTCGCCTTGCTCGATCCAGCGCAGCATCAGCACGGTGGCCAGAGTGTTTCCAGGGCTAATCAGGAAAATAATCTGGCTGATGGCGGTCATGCCGCGCACAAACGCAAAAACCAGCCCGGCCAAAAGCTGCGGGATGAGCAAGGGCAACAACACCCGGCGCAGGGTGGTGCTGGAGGGAGCCCGCAGCAGGGTAGAGGCCTCCTCGAGGCTCTTGTCAATCTGTGAAAGGCCCGAGATAACCCCCCGCACTGCTGCCGGCATGTTACGAAAGACCAGCGCCAGCACGATGATGATGCCGGTGCCGGTGAGCAGCCAGGGGCCGGTGTTGAAGGCCAGAATGTAAGCCACGCCCATCACGGTACCGGGAGTGGCGAAAGAAAGCATCGAGCCCACTTCCAAGAGCCCTCGCCCCCAAAACTGCTGCCTCGAGACCAGGTAGGCGATCAAAAAGCCGACCAGGGTAGCGATAATGGCACTGAGGAAAGCCAGTTGAGCGGTTTTGAACAGCACCGGCAGGCCCAGGTTGGTCAGGTCTAGGTAGTGCTTTAAAGTAAAGCTGTTGTTGATGCCCCATATCTGCACAAAGGAGCCGTAGAAAATAGAGAGGTACAGCAGCACCACCGCCAGGCCCCACAGGGCCAGGATGGTTTGCAGGGTGCGCTCGAGCCAGACCGGAAGGGGCGAGAAGTTGCCGGCCCCCGGCTTGCCCGTAACTGTGACAAACGAAGTGTTTCCCAGCCAAAGCCGTTGAAGGCCAAATATGGTCAGTACCAGACACAACAGCACCGCGCCATAGACCGCGGCCTCGTTGGGGTCGTAGCGTCCTGTGAGGGCCAGAAAAACCTCGGTGGCCAGGAAGTTGCGATCACCCCCCAGCAGCATGGGGTTGCCGAAATCGGCCAGCGACTCGATGATGGTGAGCAAAAAAGCAGCGGCCAGCCCAGGGCGCAACAGCGGCCAGGTAATGTCGCGGAAGGTCTGCCAGGGGTGGGCCCGTAGGGTGGTCGAGGCCTCCTCGAGGGCGGGGTTCAGGCCCTGTACCGAGCCGCGCAAAATAAGGAAAGCCACCGGGGTGAAGGCGAAAATTTGTGCGATCGCCACCCCGTTGATACCAAACAGAAAGCTGGTCTTGAGGCCCAGCAGGTCGCTGGTAATGATGCCGCTGCGACCCAGCCAGTAAATGAGGGCAAAGGCGAACACAAAAGGCGGGGTGATTAGGGGCAGCAAACTCACCACCCCCAGGCTGCGGCGCACCCAGGCGGTTCTGGAGCGCTGCTCCAGCAGGGCAAAAACCAGTCCCAGCGCTGTGGTGATGGGGGCCACGATGAGGGCGAGGTATAAGCTGGTGGGGAAAGCCCCGCCGCCGAAAATGCCCGCACCCACGATCCAGCCCAGCACCAGACCCACCCCCAAGCCAGTGAAGACTCGAGGCCAGCGCAAGCCCCCGCGTGCTGCAAGCCCTGCCCCAAGTATTCCTGCGACCAGGGTGATCAGGTAAACCAACTGTTGCTCTGAACGGTCGGTGTAGGGGTTTTCGATGGTGATGAAGAGGGGGGAGGTCAGAACGCTTTGAATCTTGTTCAGGGTGAAAGCGCCTTTTACCATCACCGACTCGCGCAACACCGTAAAGAGCGGGTAAACAATAAACAGCAGCACGAACAGGGAACACACCAGGATGCTACTGGTTACAAAGGGATCGTTCTGGATTATCCCCGACTCGCTCAAGCCGATGCCCACCACTACCAGCAGCGCTGCTAGAGCGATGAAAGCCCCTATTCCAAAAGGCACCGAAGTAGTGATCAGCCAGCCCACGCCAGCCAAGAACCCTGCGCCGCCCAGCCCCACCAAGGCATAGCCCCGCTGTACCAGGGGTAGATGCAGCAAGCTTGAAAGTGCCAGAACCACCACAATCGCCAGTAGTACCCCGCCCAGCAGGGGTGCTTGGTTCAAAACCAGCAGCTTGCTATCGAACTCGAGCAGACTGCGGTCGGTACGGCTCCACGGCAACAGCAACAGGCTCATCAGTGCAGTAAGTCCGGCGATCCAGGCCGGAGATCGCCCACTGGCAATGCCGCTGGGGCTTGGTTTTCTTATTACCGCCATGCTGGCTCCTTGCATTAAGGAACTCGAGCCTTTGCTTGGATTCGGCTCGAGTTCGTCACCCTTTACCTGTGAATCGCCATGCTTGACTGCGCGCTAAGCCCGAGCACCCGGAAAAAATGCCCCAGCAAAACCCTCAGCCCTGGACGTGCGGCCTTAGCGGCGGGGCAGTGGGAAGACTTCTCGAGTCCAGCGGGTAATCAGTCGGGTGCGTAGGTCGGGATCCCCGAACTTCTTGGCATCGTAGTTGATCAGCTTGAAGTCTTTAGGATTGGGAATGCCTTCTACCAGGGGGGTTTTGGTATTGGAGGGCAACGAGAATATTCCCACCCGGAAGGCTACTGCTTGCCCCTCTGGCGAGACAGCCCAGTCCATGAAGGCCTGCGCGTTGGCCTTGTTTTTGGCCCCACGTACTAGGCTTAGGCCCCCAATTTCGTAACCGGTGCCCTCACAAGGGGCCACAATTTCGATGGGGAAACCCTGCTTCTTGAACTCCACCAGGTCGTGCATGAACTGAATCCCAATCCCAATCTCGCCGCGCCCCAGGGCAATGCGCGGGGCGACGCCCGAGCGGGTGTACTCGGCCACGTTCCGGTGGTAGCTTTTCATTAGGTTAAATGCTTCCTCTTCGCCAAAAAGCTGAACCAGGGTAGCAATCTGCGTGTAGGCGGTTCCCGAGGTGTTGGGGTTTGAGACCTGGATCAGGCCCCTATAGGCCGGGTTGGCCAGATCCTTCCAGCAACGCGGAATGGGCGCGCCCCGGTCTTGTAGTACTTTGGGGTTGACACCAAAGCCCAGGATGCCCTGGTAGAGCGGGGTGTAGGTGGTGCCGATGGCCGCTTTCATGGTGGGCGAGAGGTCGTTGTAAGCCTTTACGCGATACCATTCTGTGATGGCATCCTTGAAGGCCTCGTAGTGGGGGTCGCCGGTACCGCCGAACCAGACATCGAAAGTGGGGTTGGCCTGTTCGGCCCGCAGGCGGGCCAGGGCTTCGTTGGTCGAGACGCTGACGATGCGCACGTCAATGCCGGTAGCCTGCTTGAAGGCCGGCCCAAGGGCCTCGCACCAGTTTTGGGTCACACTGCATATCACATTGACCACCCGTTGTTGGGCAAAGCCCATGCTCATGGCCAGGAGTGCAGCCGCAAGAACCCCCCAGCGGACATTCCGCTTCCACATAGTCATATTGAGCCTCCTCGGGTGAATGATACGGCTTACTGGAAAAATGTCAAGATTCATGTCGCCCACGTGACAGAGAATAACTGGCTAAACATCAAATAGGCTGAGCTATATCTAAACTCAGGTTGCCACCTATCGCACTCTTCACAGAGGTGGCCTCCCGGATGGGAGGCCACTGTGCTGTGCGGTATAACGCAATCAAGTTTTTGAGCGGCCCAATAGTTGTGAAGAGCGCTTTATACCAGATTCGGTTAGTTCGTCACCGAACGGTGACGAACTAACCCGACCGAAGGGAGTGCTCTAGGATTCAAAAAGATAGCCTCTTAGCGCTTTTTGTTTGAAGATTATCTTTTTGAATCCGGTATTACTTGCAGCAACCGAAATCCTGTGTTCCTATTAAGGCCTCCTGACGGCTTTCTGCCTGGTACACCCCGCGTAGATACTTGGCAACCGCCCCCCGATCTTGCACCCGCACCTGGGAAAGGCTGGAGCGGATCATGTGCACCACGCAGCGCTGCCACTCGGCGCCAGGGTAGACCCTCTGGATGGCTTGCTGGAGACCTACCAGACCGTTGGTGATGAACAGCAGCACCCGCCTGAGTCCCCGATGCCATAAGCTCTTCAACGCCTCTTCCCAGGCCAAAGCACTCTCTGTGGGCTAAAGCCAGAAGCCCACCTCGCCAAGTCTGTACAGCCTCAAAAGTGAGGGATGCCACCCCCGCGGGCTGTGATTTTCCCGAGCTTTTGCTAAAGACAAAGCATGCGAAAGTGGTTGTAAATGGAGGTTTGAGTGTATCATCCTGCTTGGGAAGCAGGGCTTTTGCATCACGTCACGAGGATTCTATGGAGCTAAATGTTGGCGTTGTGGGTGTTGGTGTGATGGGGACGTATCACGCTCAGGTATACGCAGGGCTGCCAGGGGTTCGGCTGGTAGGGGTGGCCGATCCCGACCCTTTTCGTCAGGCCGCTATTGAGCAGGATTTAGAAGTACCGGCCTTTGCCAGTCCGGTGGAGCTGCTGGGTAAGGTTCAGGCGGTCTCGATTGCTTCGCCTACCTCACTACACTTCGAACAGGCCCGCATGTTTTTGGAGGCTGGGGTGCATGTGCTCTTGGAAAAGCCCATGACCCGCACCATGCAAGAGGCGAAGGAACTGGTGCGCTTGGCTGAAAAACGCGGGGTTGTTTTGCAGGTGGGGCACATTGTGCGCTTTTACCGGGCCGTAAATGACCTGATGAGCATGGTTAAGACCCCCTGGGTGCTCGAGGCCCGCCGCATAGGCAACAACCGCCGGATACGCGACATCGGGGTGGTGCTCGACCTGATGATTCATGACCTGGATCTGGTGCTGCTGCTTTTGCGGGAAAAGCCCCTGCGCTACAGCGTGGTGGGTCGGCAGGTGGAGGGGCTGGACGAGTACGCCCAGGCCGTGGTGGATTTTCCTTCGGGAGCCCGGGCGCTTTTTACAGCCAGCCGAATTTCCCCCCAGGCCGAGCGTTCGCTGACCATTACCCAGCCCGGTGAGGTGTTGCGCCTGGACTTCAACAGCGAGTACACCGAGCTCTCGTTGCATCGGGCCCCCCCTGTGCAACCCGACCCCGACCGGGCCGAGCCCAACGGGCGTACCCAGGTGCAGACCGAGCGCATTGCCATTCACAACGACAACCCCCTGCGTCGCCAGCTCAAACATTTTGTGGATCGAATTCAGAAGGGGGAACCCTCGCTGACAACCCTCGAGGACGACCTTTTAGCCCTCGAGCTGGCCCTCGAGCTTTCCAGTGCCCTACAGCCAGTGATGACCCGGTAGCGCCGCTGGGTTTTGCCTGGGCCCTGGTCTCCAACCTCCGACCCTTTAGTATTAAGCCGTGGACATTTACCAAATCCTGAAGCTTTTGCCGCACCGATACCCTTTTTTGCTGATCGACCGGGTTCTGGAAGTCGACGAGAAGCGCTTTCGGGCCCTAAAAAACGTCACCTTCAACGAGCCCCACTTCCAGGGACATTTTCCGGGCTACCCCATAATGCCGGGAGTGCTGCTGATTGAAGCCATGGCCCAGGGCTCGGTGGCGGTGGTAATCCAGCAACCGGAGTACAAGCCTGGGGGGCTGGTGTTTTTGGTAGGGGTCGAGGAGGCGCGCTTCAAAAAGCCGGTGGTTCCGGGCGATACCCTGATTCTGGAAGGGGAACTCCTGGGCTACCGGCGGGGTTTGGGTAAGGTAAAGGTCGAAGCCCGCGTAGAAGGCGAGTTGCGGGCCGAGGCCACCTTAACCTTTGTGCTGCGTTCTGAGACGGGAGGGGCGGTTCAGTGAGCCGGATGACCATCCACCCCACGGCAGTGGTTTCGCCCAGGGCCCACCTGGCTTCTGACGTCAAGGTGGGGCCTTACGCCGTTATCGAGGGCCCCTGTGAGATTGGCCCAGGCGTAGAACTGGGGGCCCACGCGGTGATTCACCCATTTGTGCGGCTTTTAGCAGGGGTCAAGGTGGGGCCGCACGCGGTGCTGGGGGGTGAGCCGCAAGACCTGAGCTTCAGGGGGCAGGAGACCTGGCTTGTGGTCGGAGAAAACACGGTGTTGCGCGAAGGCGTGATCTTGCACCGCTCTACCCGTGAAGAACAACCCACCCGTATCGGCTCGAGCTGCTACCTGATGGGTCACGTTCACGTGGGCCACGATGCCCAGGTGGGCAATGGGGTCATTCTGACCCAGGGGGTAGCGGTAGCGGGACACGTTGAGATTGGCGACTACGCGGTGATAGGGGGGCTGGCCGGCATCCACCAGTTTGTGCGGATTGGAACCCGGGCCATGATAGGGGCCCTCTCCAAACCCACCCGGGACGTCCTGCCCTTTACCCTGGCCGAAGGCAGCCCGGCCCTGCACTACCGTCTCAACACGGTGGGGTTGCGCCGGGCGGGCATCACGGGCGAGCGTTACCGGGCGCTCGAGCAAGCCTTCCGAGCTGTGCGCGAAGGCCGCTCCCTCGAGGGCCTGCCCGATACCGAGGAAGTGCAGACGCTCAAAGCCTTCCTGGCGGCTCCTTCCCGGCGCCATCTCTCGGGCTTTGTGCGGGGTGAGCCGAGCTTTGAGGGATAAGGCCAAAGGCCAACCCTATGCCACCGAATAAGCTGCACCAAGGCCAGATGCTGGACGAAATTCTGCTCCTGACCAACGGCCCCGGCGAGCTTTCGACCTGGGTACCGCCGGTGCTCTCGCGCTTGCGGCAAGAGATGCCGAAGGCCCGTATCGAGCTGTTCTTGATTCGCGACCAGTTTGCTGCCGGAACCGAGCAGGCCAAGGCCAAAGGGCTCTGGCTGGATGCCCTTTCGGGCCGGGCGGAGCTGGCCCGCAGGCTGCTGGGACGCAAGGCCAGGGGGCGAGGCATGGTGTTAATGCTGGGGGGTGCGCCCCGCGACGCGGCTTTGCTGGGCCGGGCCACGGGCTACCCCGCTTTTTCCTACACCTTCGACGCCAGGGCCCACCACCCTGGCCTGCGAGCGGTGCTGGTGGACTCTGAGCGCACCAAAGCGGCCATGCAGGCTCGAGGGGTGAACCCGGCCCGCATAGCGGTGGTGGGAAATCTGGTGGTGGATGCCCTGAAGGAATCGCCCGTGCAGCCTGCCCCCCAGGCCGATGTGTTGCTGTTTGCGGGTAGTCGCCCCTTTGCCGCCCGCTACCTGCTGGGGTTTTTGCTGGCGGTGGCCGAGCAGATGGCGGCTCGGCGGCCTGAACTCAGGTTCGCCTGGGTGCGCAGCCGCCTGCTGCCGGAGGCGGTGGTGGCCGAGGCGCTGGAGGGTGGGTTGGTGAAGGATATAGGCGGGGTGGGGGCCCGCTGGGTGGGCGACCGCCTGCAAACTTCTGGGGGCCTCGAGGTGGCCGTGCTCGATGAGCCCCAGCGTTATGCCGCCATGCGCCAGGCCTCCCTGGCCATCACCATCCCCGGCACCAACACCCTCGAGCTGGCCCTGGCTGGCCTGCCTTCACTGGTGCTTTTGCCATTGCACAAGCCGGAGATGCTGCCCCTCGAGGGCATCTGGCACTGGCTCTTGAGCTGGCCGGGGGCCAGGAACCTCAAGGCGGGTTTTGTTCGGCGCCTGGTGGCACAGATGCCCCACCTGGCCTTACCCAACCAGTGGCTGGATGAGCGAGTTTTTCCCGAGTTACGCGGTATCTTCAGCCCTGCCGAGGTGGCCGCAAGGGGCCTCGAGCTCCTCACGCCCGAGCGAACCCAGGAGGTGCGGGCCAAGCTGCAGCGCCTGGAAGCCTCGCCCGGCGCTGATAATCTGGTGGAGTATGTGCTGGAGCACAGCGGGTAAGGGCCTGCCGTTTGGTTGCCTGTAGGGGTAGTCTTGGCTGGGGCATACTTAAATATGGTTCCAGATTTCCCTTGTGCACGCACCGCTTCGAACATGAACCCTACCAGGAGCGTTCTGTTTGGAGCAGGTCAAAACCTCTCAGATTTCCTGCCAGTGCTTCTGGTGGGGGCTAGAGCAAAAAAGACGAATCAAGGACACCTCTTCTAACCCTATGAACCTCCTCCAACTTCTACGCCCCTTCTGGTCGCAAATCCTACTGGCTGCTGGGCTGGCCGTGCTGCCTGCCCTTGCCCAGGCCTGGCTGCCGGGGCGGGTGGTCAAGCCCCTTTTCGACCAGGTGCTTTCCGGACAGTTTGAGCGCCTGGGCCAGGTGCTTTGGGCCGGGGCTGGGTTGCTGTTGCTGCTGGTGGTGAGCGGGTATGCGCTGGAAGCCTTTATGGGCTATATCTCGGTCAAAATTCCGGCGGTCTGGCGGGAGCGGCTGTTCGAGCGCCTGCTGCAAACCGACCTGATGGCCCTTCCGTCCTCTTCCGCCGGGCTGACCGGGCGGCTGGTGGCTGATTTGAAAGAACTCGAGGGCTTTTTGTTTTATAGCCTGGGGGGGCTTCTGATGCAGGGCGTGTTGCTGCTGGCCCTGTTCTGGCAGCTTTTGCTGCACTACACCCAGCTCACCCTTTACCTGCTGCTCGTACTGCCGCCGATGGCTTTGCTGCTGGGCTGGATTGGATCCTGGGTTACCCATTACAGCCGCCGCACCCAGGCCGCCCTGGAGCGGCTCTTCAGCCGCATGGCCGAAGGTTTTGGGCGGCTGGAGCTGGTTCGGGCGCTGCACCTGGAAGACTTCATGCGCGAGCGCTTTCGCCGTAGCAACCAGCAACAATACCGGCTGGGGCGCACCCGCAGCCTGATAGCCGCTTTGAACCTGCCTTTAGGACAGCTCGCCACCACCTCCATTCTGGGTTTGCTGCTTTTTTTGGGGGTGGGCGCGGTACAGCGCGGGCAGATGACGCCAGGCGACCTGACGGCCTTTCTGAGTCTATTGGCCCTGGCCATCACCCCCCTCCAGGTGCTAAGCCGCATTGGAACTGGGTTTGCCCAGGCCGAAGGGGCAGCCGCCCGCCTGGTGGAGTTGCTAAAGCTACCCCAGGCCCCTGTTATGGGCCAGCTCCGGCCCCAGGCCCTGGCGGGGGAGCTCGAGCTGCGCCAGCTTAGCTTTGCCTACCCCGGCAGCCCGGCCACCCTGCAAGACCTCAACCTGCACATAAAACCGGGCTCATTTACGGCCATTGTGGGCCCCTCAGGGGCTGGCAAGAGCACCCTGCTGCGCCTGCTTCTGGGCCTGTACCGCCCCAGTGAAGGGCAGGTTTTGCTGGATGGGCGCGACCTGCAAAGCTACGACGCCCACTGGCTGCGTTCCCGCCTGGCCTGGGTTCCACAGGAACCTTTGTTGTTTGCCGGAACCGTGCAGGAAAACCTGGCTGCTCTGGCCCCCAAGGCCACCCCGGAGGGCATGCTAAAAGCCCTGGCGACGGTGGGCTTGCAGGACGAGATAGGCCTCTCAACCCTGCTGGAAGACCATGGTGGGGGGCTTTCGGTGGGGCAGCGGCAGCGGTTGGCTATTGCGGCGGCGCTGTTGCGGGAGGCTCGGGTGCTTTTGCTCGACGAGATTACCAGCGCACTGGATCGCAGCAGCGAGGGGCAGGTGATGGCGGCCCTCGAGGCCGCTCGAGCTGGCCGCACGGTGATTGTGGTAGCGCATCGCCTCTCCACCGTGCAGCAGGCCGACCAGATTGTGGTGATGGAGGGGGGTCGGATTGTGGAGGTGGGCCGCCACGCCGAGCTGATGGCTCTGGGCGGGGTTTACGCGGGGCTGTGGCAGGGGTAAAAAGTGTGCATAGCCCGCTTTGGGCTAATTGCTTTCCAGGCTCCATGTGGTGTGGCCTTCAGGGTAGAATTCCCCAAGCGGCCAGCCGCGTGAACCATGCAGTATAGAGCGGCCTTCAGAGAAAATGGCAAAAACTGGTCATTACGAGTGCTGTCAAAGGCTTATTTTTTGCCGCTGGGAAATTCGAAACGCTCTGTCGTTTTCTTGCAGTGTCAAAAATAGCGAATACCACGATAGGTAGGAGACTATGCAGGAATACCTGAAAAAAGCTCGAGGTGGCCGGGTGGTGCAGACCCCCTTTTTGGAGGCCGAGGCGCTGGAGGAGCTCCGCCGCCTGGCTAAGCAGGAAGGCCTTCGCCTCGAGGCCTTTGGGGGCCTGCCGCTGGCCTCGAGGCAGGTGGCGGTGCTGTTCCCCGAGCACATCCCCGTGGTGGCCGACCCCACCCGGGTGGTGTTCCTGGCCTTTGAGGGGGATCTGGAGGCCCTGGAGGATAAATTGCGCGCAGCACTGGAGCCAGAACTGCTGGGCGATATTGAAGAGACCCGGGAAGGCTTTTTGCTGGCCACCCTGCCCAAAGGGCTCAAAACCCTGCAAGATTTGGGAATCCAGGCCCAGGAAGCCGCCCCTGAGCAGTTGCCCAAAGCGCGGGAACGCACCCGCAGCGTGGTGGTGCCCAGCCTGCGGGTAGACGTGGTGGGGGCCAAGGGCTTTGGGGTTTCGCGCACCTACTTTGCCCAGGGGGTCAAGGCCGGCAAGGTCAAACTGCGGGGCAAAACCGCCTCCGCCAAGGACGAGATGGCCGAGGGCGACTACCTGCTGGCCGAAGGGCTGGGCAGCCTGGTGGTCAAAAAGGTGCTGGGCCAGACCAAGCGGGGCAACATGAAGCTGGAGCTCGAGGTTCAGCGGTCTGGGTAGTGCTTGTTACGACCGGCATAGTTTGAAGACCGCTTGACTATTTCTTATCAGGTTGGCTGAGGTTGTCGAAGCCAACGCTAACGTGGGCATTCATTACAGAGTGTTCCCTTCGACGGGCTTAGGGAACACCCGCTATCGCTTAGGCTCTGTATCACTCTGTATCAGAGGAACAATCCAGCGAGATTTCGTATGTGAAGAGCGTTCTAGGTTGCGAGCTTCTCTTGTAGCCAGGTGGTGATGTCGTCGGAAATCTGCTGGGCCAGCGGGTCTAAAAGCATGTCGTGCTGGCTGGGATAGACGCGGTACTCCTTGTGGGGGCCCCCGATCAGGTCAAAATAGCGTTGCACTGCGGCTTTGGGTACGGAGTCGTCGTGGGCTGCCTCGAGCACCAACGCCGGAGCCTTAACCCTGGGCAAAAGCTCGGGAACCCGCTGCTGGAGCGCAACCAACTGGGCCAGGGCCGAGGTGGGAAAGTTGGGGTAGTTGGGGCTTTTGGCGCGTCGCCTGGCTTCTTCGGCAGGGTCGGTGCTGTAAGCCCAGGGCTTGATGTACTGCAACAGCGGGGCCAGGTAGGCCAGGCGGTTCTTGAAGCCCAAGGCCGGAGCCAGGGCCACCAGGGCGGTGGTTTTGTGTTCGGCGGCCAGCCAGCCCGCCAGCAACCCCCCCATCGAGAGCCCCACCACGGCCCGGGGTTCGGGCAGCGCCAGGTAGGCTTCGCGGGCGGTCTGGAGCCAGTCCAGCCAGCGCACACCGCGCAGGTCTTCGGGTTGGGTACCGTGGCCGGGCAGGGTGGGTTGGGCCACGTTGAATCCGGCCTTGCGGAGGGTTTCGGGTAGGGGCCCCATGGTCAGGATAGGGTGAGAGGTAAAGCCGTGTAGAACCAGAATGTTTGACATGAGCCAGCCTTAGCATACCGTATGCGGGCTCTGCACACGGTATTTTCGCCAGACCCCTCTCCAAAGCCACAGGGAGGGCTCAACCCCGCTCAGCTTTGACCTGAAGCCCGTGTCAGGGTTTGGTTCATCGCAGCTTGCTGGCCTGGGCCGCTTGCAGGCGTCTTTAGCCTTTGTTGTCCACCACCAGCACCCGAAAATCGTTGAGGTTGTTGGCCGTCTCGCCGGTGATGAGCAAATCCCCTAGGGCCTGGAAAAACCCGTGTGCATTGTTGTTGTGCAGCAAATCCTTGAGGTTCAGGCCCATCCGGTTGGCCTGGTTCCAGCTATCGGGCCGCAAGATGGCGCCCGCCGCAGGGGTGTTTCCATCAATGCCGTCGGAGTCGGCGGCCAGAGCCCAGAGGCCCTCCTGGCGTAGATAGAAAGCCAGCCAGGCCAGAAACTCCTGGTTGCGCCCCCCCTGGCCCGACCCCCGCACCGTGACGCTGGCCTCGCCGCCGGAGAGCAACACCACCGGAGGGCGGAAGGGCTGTGCGTGGACGCGGATGCTTTGCACCAGGTCGGCATGGAAGCGGGCCAGCTCGCGGGCCTCGCCCTGGAAACGGTCGGAGAGGATAACGACTGAATACCCCCGGGCCTGCCAGAAGCTCCGGGCGGCCTCGAGTAGAACCTGATTGCTGCCTATAAGCCGGTTTTCTACCCGCTGGAAGAGGGCCTCGCCCGGCTTGGGCGACTCGGGCAGGGTGCCCCTGGCGCCCTGGATCAGGTGGGCCCGCACCTGGGGGAAGTCCAGGCCGTACTTGTCGAGCACCGCCAGGGCCTCGGCAAAGGTGGTCGGGTCGGGCACGGTGGGCCCCGAGGCGATCACCGAGAGGTCGTCGCCCGGCACGTCGGAAAGGTACAGGGCCAGAATACGGGCCGGGGTGGCCGCCGCCAGCCGCCCGCCCTTGAGGGCCGAGACGTGCTTGCGCACCGCGTTCACCTCCTGGATATCGGCTCCTGAGCGCAATAGTGCTTGGGTCAGGGCCTGCTTGGTGGGTAGGTCAATCCCCCAGGGTGCACACAAGAGCGCGCTGCCACCCCCCGAGACCAAAAGCAGCAGCAGCTCGTCGGCTTTGAGGCGACTGACGGCTTGCAGGACTTTTTGTCCGGCTACCACGCTCTGCTCGTCGGGGACGGGGTGGCTGGCCGGTATGATCTGGCCCCCATCTGCTCGAGGCCAGATGCGGCCTTCCTCGGCCTTGGGCACCGCGATAAACGGAACCCGGGGAAACCGCTCCTGGGCGGCGGCCAGCATGCTCATGGCTGCTTTTCCCACCGAAACGATAAGCGCGGGCGTTTCTTGTGGCAGGTGCGCTGCGGTGAGGCGGGCGGGGTGGGTTTGCTCCAGGGCGTGCTGGAAGCTGGCGACGAGCAGCTCGCGCATACACGCATTCTATCCGCAATGGCCGCGTCAAAGCCTATCACCGCAGGGCTGAGGCTGCTAAAGGTCGAGGGATGCGCGGCGCGTAGCCTTCGATGTTCAAGGCGATTTTACCGCTCGGGCAGGATGGGGCCTCCGCTGTAGGCCCGCTCGAGCAGCTCGAGGGTGTGCAGCACCGGAATTTCCCGCCCCAACTTACGCAGGTGGCTTTGGATCTGGGTAAAGCAGCCGATGTTGCCGGTGACCACCAGCTCGGCCCCGGTAGCCAGGATGTGGCGGGCTTTGCGTTCGCCCAGGGTGGCGGCGATTTGGGGCTGCTCGAGGTTATACGTACCTGCCGAGCCACAGCACAGCTCCCCCTCGGGAATCTCGAGGAGCTCGAGGCCGGGGATGCTTTGCAGCAATTGGCGCGGTTCGGCCCGCACCTGTTGGGCATGGGCCAGGTGGCAGGCGTCGTGGTAGGCCACCTTGAGGGGCTTTGGCAGCGGGGGCACTTCCTTCAGGCCCAGCTCGACCAAAAAGACCGAGACGTCCTTGACCTTGGCCACCAGCTGACCGGCCTGGGCTTGCTCGGCTTCGCCGTGGAAGAGCAGGGGGTATTCCTTGAGGCCCGAGCCGCAGCCCGCGGCATTGGTAAGGATAGCGTCGTAATCGCCAGCAAAGGCAGCCAGGTTGTTGCGGGCAAACTGCAAGGCCCGGGCCCGTTCGCCGGTGTGCATGGCCAGTGCGCCGCAGCAGCTCTGGCCTTTGGGGATGACCACCTCGACGCCATTCTGGGCCAGCACCCGCAGGGTGGCACGGTTGAAATTGGGCTGCAACACCTGCTGGGCACAGCCGGCCAGGAAGGCCACCCGGGCCCGCCGCTGGCCCTCGGCGGGTACTACCTCGGGCAGGGGCTCCTGCCTGGGCAACCCATCGGGGAGGAGCTCGAGGGGAGCCTTCAGCAAAGGCGGCAGAAGGGGCTTCATGAGCTTGCCTAGCTGGCCCAGCCGGGCCGCGGCGCGGAAGCGGGCGGGGTAGGGGAGGGTCTCCTGGATGGCCAGGCGAAAGAGCTTCTGGAAGGGGGAGCGCTGTCGCTGGGGTTCGCTCCAGCCCCGATAGGTGGTGATGAGCTCGCCGTAGGGCACCCCGCTGGGGCAGGCCGTGACGCAGCCCTGGCAGCCCAGGCACTTGTCCAGGTAGGGCTGGGCCTCCTCTAGTTGCAGGTGGCCTTCCAGCACCTCCTTCATCAGGAAGATGCGCCCCCGGGGGGAGTCCATCTCCTCGCCCAGCACCTGATAGGTGGGGCAGGCTGGCAGGCAGAAGCCGCAGTGTACACAGGCCTCGATGGCATGGGCCATGATTTCGCCCTGGGGGCCGAGCTTTTCAACGTCAATCTTGTGCTGCATAAAGCTCCATTGAGCGGTCAGGGGTGATATGGGGTGAACTTGCCCTGCGGGTCGAGCGCGGCGGTAACGCGGTGGCCCATCACTTGCCCCAAGTCTATGCCAATCTGGGGACGCGGCGTAGTACCCTTTAGAACCAGGCCAGATAAGTTTTCCGACTTGAGCAGGGTATCCAACCGCTCTAGATCGTTGTTCCAGGCCATATACAGCAGGTTGCCGGCGCTCATATAGCGCCTGGGAGCGCCGCCCAGTGCTTTTTCCAGGGCGGGGATCTGCCGGGCGGTGAGCGCTACCTTGACCAAGTAGCCCTCGCCCAGGTTGAGCGGGTTCAGGTGGCGCCAGTACTGGGTTTCAGTATCGCCCTGCAGGACTTCGCCGCTTCTGCTCAGAAAGGATTGCAGCCGTTCCAGTCGGCTCGGCAGGGCTTCGGGCAGGCCGCCCAGGCGCAGCACCAGGGTGGCGGGGGCCTCGAGGTCAAGGGCATACAGCTCGATGGGTGAACCCGCCAGCTTGTAGAGGGCTTCCAGGGCCGCTTCCAGCGCAGGAAAGGTGACCCGCAGGGTGGCGGTGGCTTTGGGGAAGGGAAAAACCTTGAAGGCCAGCTCGGTCAGGATGCCCAGCCGCCCCAGGCTGCCGACCATCAGCTTGGGCAGGTCGAACCCGGCGGCATTCTTCACCACCTTGCCGCCGCCGCGCACCAGGCTGCCCTCACCGTCCACGAACTGCACCCCCAGGATGAAGTCGCGCACCCCGCCGTAGCGCTGGCGCAGGGGGCCAGAAAGCCCCGCCGCTACAGTGCCCCCCAGGGTGGCCCCCTGCTCGACCAGGGGGGGGTCGAAGGGCAGGTACTGCCCGTTTTGCGCCAGCAGTTGTTCCACCTCGGCCAGCCGGGTGCCGGCCCGGGCCACCAGCACGTACTCGCCCGGGTCGTACTCCAGCACCCCCGACAGGCCGCTCATCTCCAGCACGGCCTGGCCCTCGCGGGGTGTGGAGAGCGCCGGTTTGCTCCCGCCCCCCCGGGGCAGAACTCGAGGTTGGCTGCGGACGGCTTCCTGCACCTCGGCGGGGCTGGTGGGGTAGAGCGCATCAGCCGTCATGTGCTACTCCCGCCAGATGACCCCGGCTTGCTCCAGGGGGTGGGGGCCGGAATGCTTAAGCGCAGGGGCTTCGCCTCCAGGGAACATTTTGCCCCGGTTGGATAGCTCGGGGGGGTCGAGGGCCCGACGGATGCGCTGCATGGCGGCCAGGTCGGTCTCGGAGAACATCTCGGTCATGTAGGCTTTTTTCTCCATGCCCACCCCGTGCTCGCCGGTGATGGAACCGCCCAGCGCCACGCACAGGCGCAGAATCTCCCCGGCCAGTTCCTCGGCCCGCTCGAGCTCCCCCGCCACCCGCCCGTTGTAGAGGATCAGGGGGTGCAGGTTGCCGTCGCCCGCATGGAAGACATTGGCGACCCGCAGGCCATAGTGCTCAGAAAGTCGCTCAATTTCCTGCAGGGCCTGGCCCAGCCTGGAGCGGGGCACTACCCCGTCCTGCACGATGTAGTCCGGCGAGAGCCGCCCCACCGCCGAGAAAGCAGCTTTACGCCCCTTCCAGATTTTCATGCGCTCCTGTGCACCCTGGGCCACCCGCACCTCGTAGGCCCCGGACTGCCGGATGACCTGGTCTAAACGGCGGGCCTCGGCTTCGACCTGGGGAACTTCGCCCTCGAGTTCCACAATCAACAGGGCGCGGGCCTCTTGGGGGTAGCCGGCCTGGACGGCGGCCTCGGCGGCTTTGATGGCCAGCGAGTCCATAATCTCCATCGCGCCCGGCAAAAGCCCCGAGGCCACCACCGCTGCCACCGCATCGCCGGCTTTGGCCAGCGAGTCGTAGGCCGCCAGCACGGTGTGGTAGGTCTCGGGCTTGGGCAGCAGGCGCAGGGTGATCTCGGTGGCGATGCCCAAAAGTCCCTCGCTGCCCACAAACAAGCCCAACCAGTCGGGGCCGGTGTTTTCCAGGCTTTCGCTGCCCAGCGTCACCGTCTCGCCGTCGGGCAGCACCACCTTGGCCGCCAGCACGTGGTTGGAGGTCATGCCGTACTTGAGGCAGTGGGCTCCGCCAGAGTTAAAGGCCAGGTTCCCCCCGATGGTCGAGACTGGCTGGGAGGAGGGATCGGGGGCATAGTAGAGGCCATAGGGGGCGGCAGCATTCGAGACTTGCAGGTTGATATAACCCGGCTGTACCACCGCAATGCGCTCTTTGGGCTCGAGCCGCAGGAGCTTGTTCATGCGATTAAGCCCGATGACCAAGCCGCCCTCGATGGGCAACGACCCCCCCGAAAGGCTGGTGCCGGAGCCCCGGGCCACATAGGGTAGCTGGTGCTGGGCACAAAAGCGCACCGCTGCCACCACTTCATCGTGGCTTTCGGGCAGCACCACCGCCAGGGGTCGGGCCCTAAAGGCCGTGAGGGCGTCGGACTCGTAGGGTGCGAGTTCGCCCGGCCTATGGAGCAGGCGGCTGGGCGGGAAGAGGCGCGTTAACTCCTGCAAACCTGGGTTCATGGATACCCCCGGGCCCTGGCCCGCGCGGGCTCGAGCGGGTTGCTGGTATTGCTGGCTTCAGTATTCATCTGCGCTCCCTGGTGTGCTTTGAAGCTAGCCTTATTCTGGGGTTATGTCAATATATAAAACTATTTTTTACTGGACAAAAATAACCCCTCCTGTGCCTTGGCTATGAGACCTGGTGAGCAATGTCTTTGATTTGTTCTGTTTCTGGGGTCCCCGCCTGAAGCGCGGGTGGCAACCGCCTGAAAAACGATGGTGCTCCAACAGTCCCTAACGGAGCGATTCGGGCGGGGTGCATGTAATACCGGATTCAAAAAGACATTTTTCAAACAAAAAGCGCTAAGAGGCTATCTTTTTGAATCCTAGAGCACTCCCTTCGGTCGGGTTAGTTCGTCACCGTTCAGTGACGAACTAACCGAATCTGGTATAAAAAGAGGTCTGGCTCGAGCCAGACCTCGAAAAGCCCAAACCTGCCCCAGTGAGGCCAAAGCGGCTGGGCTCTAACGCAGCAAAAATGGGTTGAAGCGGGTGTCACGGTCGTAATAGTCTTCGTTTTCGGCTCGCTTCAAGAAGCCAACTACGCCGTAGGTAACAGGGGTCAGGAGTACTTCGACGCCGACTTTAAAGATGTAGTTTGAGACAAATACCGTCCAAAGCAGGTTGTTGTCCCAAACACCATAGAAGGCCACCAGCAGAAAAATGGCGGTATCCAGCCCCTGCCCCACCAGGGTGGAAGCGATGGTACGCAGGGCCAAAAAGCGCCCCTGGGTAGCCACTTTGAGCCGGGCCAGGATGTAGCTGTTGGCGAACTCTCCCACCCAGTAGGCCACCAGGCTGGCCAGCACAATGCGGGGAACCAGGCCCAGGATGGTGGAAAATGCCTCGGCGGATTTTTGACTAAACTCGTCGGAGGGTGCGGGTAAGGCCCCCACCAGACCAAAGGTGAGCGCAGACAGCAGCAGTAAAAAGAAGCCAGTCCAGATCACCCGGCGGCTTCGCTTGTAGCCGTACACCTCGGTGAGCACGTCGCCAAAAATGTAGGCCAGCGGAAACAACACTGTACCACCGTCAAAGGTAAAAGGGCCCAGGAGCACCACCTTGGTCGAGGCGATGTTGGAAACCACCAGCACCACTACGAACAGGGCTGTGATGATGTCAACGTAGCGGTAGTTTTTCATAGTTTGCATTTGCTAAGTTTGGGGCTTTTGCAAGCTCACAGCGCTATAGCTGCTTCTAGGCCTGTGAGGTGATGAAGGGCAGGTTGCGGTCAAACTGGCTGCGGTCGAGGCCGTAGCCGTACACAAAAGCATCCTCAATTTCGAAGCCCAGGTAGTGGATGGGAACCTGAACCTGCCGCCTGGAGGGCTTGGAAAGCAGGGCGGCAATTTTGAGCGAGGCGGGTTGACGGGCTTCCAGCATACGCAGCAGGTAGTTGATGGTGATGCCAGTATCCACGATATCTTCGACCACAATTACCTGGCGGCCCGCAATGGGCATGCGCAGGTCCTTTAGCAGCTCCACCTCACCGCTGGTTTTCTGGGCATCGCCATAGGACGAGACCGCCAGGAAGTCTATGGTTAGCGGCATGTCGATGGCCCGCACCAGGTCGGCCATAAAGATGAAAGCACCGTTGAGCACGCAGACCAGATGGGGCTCCTGGCCCTGGTAATCAAGTTTTATCTGCTCGCCCAGCTCGCGTATGCGGGCGGCGATTTGGGCTTCGCTGATCTGTACTTTGCCGTTTCCGGGACGAAAGACGCTCACTGCTCGATTCTACGGTACTCTTACTGACCCGTACATCCGTCTCGGGTGTCTTTGCTCTTTTGGGCCGGGGGCTTTGGCTCGAGGCGGCCTTGGGCTTGCCCGCAGATGCGGTTTTTGCGACGACAGCCTTGGGCCTCTGGACTTGGGGAGGTTTACGCAACCTGGGCAGGGCGGTGCTGGCGTAGAGCAGCTTGATTTCTTCTGGGGTAAGGTAGCGCCACTCGCCGACCTCGAGGTCGCCCAGCTCGATTGGCCCCACCGCCAGCCGCACCAGGCGCAGAACCGGATACCCTACTTTGCCCAGCATGCGGCGCACTTCGCGCTTGCGTCCCTCACTCAAAACCAGCTTGACCCCATCTTTGACCGGACGGGCCTCGAGGGCCCTGGCCAGCCCATCCCCCAGCATGACCCCCTGCACCAGTTGCTGACAGGCTTCCTTACTAACCCTGCCGTTTTTGCACCAGGCCCGGTAGAGCTTGGACACCTGGTTGCGCGGATGGGTAAGGTGTTGGGTGAGGTGGCCGTCGGTGGTCAGGAGCAACAACCCCTCGGTGTCTTTGTCTAGCCGTCCGACCGCGTGCAGGCCGGGGTGTTTGGGAACCAGCTCATAAACAAGCTTTTCGGCGTGCTCGTCCTCGTGCGTGGTGGTGTAGCCCTTGGGTTTGTGCAGGGCAATGACCACACTTTTTTGTGGCATGCGTACCCGCTCGCCGTCCAGCCGCACGATGTCGCCCGGCTGCACGACCGCACCGATTGTGGCAACCTGCTGGTTGATGGTTACTCTCCCTGCGCGAATCAGGTCTTCTGCTTTGCGGCGGCTGGTAATTCCAGCGCGGGCTAAAAATTGCTGTAAACGCATACCCACCATAGTATTACTTGCCGGGCAAAAGAGCATGGAAATGGGGTCGGAACCCCTATTGGGTCAGGTCAAAACCTTTTGAGTTTGCGGGCCTTCCCGAGCAAGCACAACCGATAAAAACTTGCCTGAGGTGGTCGCGGAGGGTTTTACAGGGGAGATTTCTTTTGAAAGTTGGGACGGCGCTTTTCGCGCAGCGAACTCAGCCCTTCTTTGGCATCGGGACCTAAAAACCCCATGAACTCGAGGGCCAGCGAGGTGTCGAAGTTGGGCCCCATCATGCGCAGCCAGTTGTTGAGGGCATATTTGGTAAAGCGAATGGCGCTAGGGGAGCCCTGGGTCAGCCGCTGCGCGATTTTGAGGGCTTCGCTGTAAACCTCGCCGTCCTCTACGCACCTCGAGACCAGTCCAATGCGTTCGGCTTCCTCGCCCGAGAGCGGCTCGTTCAGGAGAAGGTAGTACTTGGCCTTGCTTAGCCCGCACAGCAGGGGCCAGACCATCACCGCGTGGTCGCCCGCCGCTACCCCCAGCCGCACGTGCCCGTCCACGATGCGGGCTGTTTTTCCGGCCACACTAATGTCGGCCAGCAAAGCTACGGCCAGCCCAGCCCCTACGGCGGGCCCTTCAATCGCAGCCACAATGGGCTTGGAACAGTTCACCACCCCGTACACCAGGTCGCGGGCCTCCTTCCAGACCCGCAGCAAGGCCTCATAATCCCGGATCATCTCCTCGATCATCTCGAAGTCGCCACCGCTGCTAAAAGCGCCACCCTCACCCCGCACCAACACCGCCCCGATGCTTTCATCGGCGTCGATATCGCGCCAGACATAGGCCAGTTCGCGGTGCATCTGACTATCGGCGGCATTGAGTCGGCCAGGATTGGAAAGAACCACCTCGAGCACACCTTCACTGGGTTGCGAAAACTTCAAACGCTGATAGTGTTGTTGCCAGCCCATGCCAGCAGTTTACGCCTCAGGCCGACTACCCACTGTGGGTTAATTATGGGTACAATCCGCTGGCATGGCCCTATTTGCCGTGAACAAACCGCTGGGGCGCACCTCGCATGACGTGGTGGACATGGCCCGTAAACTACTCGGTACACGCCGGGTGGGTCACACCGGAACCCTCGACCCCCTGGCTACGGGAGTTTTGATACTGGCCACCGATGCTTCGACCAAACTGGTGCCCTTTCTATCTGCCGAAGAAAAGGAGTACCTGGCCTGGGTTTCCTTTGGTGTAACCACCGAGACCCTGGACGCCGAGGGGCCGGTTGTGGGGCCTTTGGCCGTTTACCCCACCCAGCGCGAGATTGAAGCGGCCCTGCCGTGGTTTTTGCAGCTTACCGAACAGACTCCCCCAGCCTACTCGGCGGTGAAGGTAGGGGGTGTCAAGGCCTACGAGGCGGCCCGTAAAGGTCAGGCCCTCGAGCTAACCCCACGCCCGGTCAAATACCACGAGGTGCGCCTGCTGGCCTACGACCCTGCGCCCATCCCGCACCGCATTGCTCCTTCGGCAACCGGCTGGCAGCTTTCCGAACGGGGCCGCGCAGTGGAGCTGCCCAGGCCGCTGGGTGACTACCCCACCGCAGTCATTCGGCTGGTGGTGGGGCCCGGTACATATGTGCGCTCGTTTGCTCGAGACCTGGGCCAGCAATTGGGCACCCGGGCCTTCCTTTCGGGGCTGGTGCGCACCAGGGTAGGCAAGATTGGCCTCGAGCAGGCCCAGGAGATCGAAAACCTGGACATGAACAAAACCATCGATGCGCTCGAGGCCCTCTCCTGCCCCAGCGTGGAGCTCTCCCAGGCCGAGACCAAGCGGGTTATGGAGGGCGTGCCGCTGGCTATTCCGGCTAGGGGGCTGGTGGCCCTGCTCGACCCCAAACGCCGGTTGGTCGCAATCGCCGAAGGCGATGGTTTCAAACTGCGTATCAAGCGGGTCTTCAAAGAGTAGTAATACCGATGGGTAGCGCTGTGAAGCCGGTGCAGTACCGGCCCCAGCAAACAAAAGGCCAGCCTCTGGGGTTTTGGGGGCTGCTCAGTCCACCTCAAAGGTTTCTTTGATGATGGGTTGCGACAGCACCACCGAGGTGCGGGTGCTGCCATAGAAGCCAAGCTGCTGAATCAGCTCCTGTAAATGTTCCACCGAGGGGGTCATGACCTTGGCCACAAATGACGACTGGCCGGTCACAAAGTAGCATTCCCGCACGGCTTTGGTGCTGCGGGCGAACTCGAGCATCTGCTGATAGCGGTGGGGCGGGGTGGCTACCTCGATCAGCGCCGTGACGCTGTACCCCAGGGCTCCGGGGTTAATCCGGGCCCCATAGCCAGCAATGATGCCCGCGTCCTCCAGGCGCCGTACCCTTTCGGTAACGGCAGGCGTCGAGAGCCCCACCCGGCGGCCCAGCTCGCTGTAGGAGAGCCGTCCATCCCGCTGAAGTTCGTTCAGAATAGCCAGATTGAATTTGTCTAGTAGCTTGGAAGCCATATGGCCTATTTTGGCTTAAGAAACTAAAGCAAGAATGATATTTGCCCTTAAGTTCCCACTTTCCTTTGTGCCTCAACCCGTCTAGGCTTGGGAAAAACAGGAGGTTGCTATGGTGATTGGTGTTCCCAAGGAAATCAAAACGCTCGAGAACCGTGTGGCCCTTACGCCGGGCGGTGTGACCAGCCTGGTACGGCGGGGGCATAAGGTACTGGTACAGGAGGGGGCCGGGGTGGGCTCGGGCCTCTCTGATGCCGAGTACCAGAAGGCCGGAGCCGAGATAGTTAGCGCGCAGGAGGCCTGGGCCGCCGACCTGGTAGTTAAGGTCAAGGAGCCCATCGCCGAGGAGTACAAGTACCTCCGCCAGGGCCTCATCCTCTTCACCTACCTGCACCTGGCTGCCGACGAGCCGCTCACCAAAGCCTTGCTGGCTGGGGGTACCACCGCCATTGCCTACGAAACAGTGCAGCTCGAGGACGGCTCGCTACCTCTGCTGCTGCCCATGAGCGAGGTGGCGGGGCGCATGGCGCCGCAGGTGGGGGCGGCTGCGCTGGAGAAACCCCACGGTGGGCGCGGCGTGCTTTTGGGTGGTGTGCCGGGGGTGGCTCCGGCCAGCGTGGTGATTATCGGTGGTGGTATCGTGGGTACCAACGCCGCCAAGATTGCCCTGGGTATGGGAGCGCAAGTAACCATCCTGGATGTCAGCAAGGCCCGCATGCAGTACCTTGACGATGTGTTTGGTGGGAGGGTTATCACCCTTTCCTCCACCGAAGCCAATGTGGCGGCCTCTATTCGCCACGCCGACCTTTTGATTGGGGCGGTGCTGATTCCTGGGGCCAAGGCGCCCAAGCTGATTACCCGCGAGATGCTTTCCACCATGAAAGAGGGCTCGGTGATTGTTGACGTGGCCGTGGACCAGGGGGGATGTGTCGAGACCATTCACCCCACCACCCATGCCGACCCCACCTACGTGGTAGACGGCGTGGTGCACTACGGTGTGGCCAATATGCCGGGGGCGGTACCGCGCACTTCCACCTTTGCCCTTACCAATCAGACCCTGCCCTACCTGCTCAAGCTAGCCGAGAAAGGCCTGGATGCCTTGCGCGAAGATCCCGCCCTGATGCTCGGCCTCAACACCCACCAGGGCCAGCTGACCTGCCACGGGGTGGCCGAAGCCTTTGGTCTGCCCTACGTTGAACCCAGGGCGGCCCTGTAGCGTCCTCTTCAAGCGGCACACCCCTCAGGCCGTTCGGCAAAAAGAGCGTGGCCCGATGCTGCAGGGAGTGCGCTCTGTCCCGAAGGGGATCGTCCCATTGGTGCACGGGCACCGCCCGTCCCGAAGGGGATCGTCCCATTGGTGTACGGGCACCGCCCGGAATGATATGAACCCCGCCTGAATCGTTCCGTTACGGAGAGGTTAGGGCATCATCGTTTTTCAGGCTGTTGCTACCCGCGCTTCAGGCGGGGCTCCAGAAAAAGAACAAATCAAAGACATTTCTTATGACTTTGCTCGAGGTGAAGCGTCATGGCAGCAGGGGGCTGTGCACCCAAACCCAGCGTCGGCGGTGCTTATGGGCGGAGGCCGCAAAAGAACCTCGAGGTCAGGAAGATTTTTGCTGATGCATGGCGGCTACCAGGCTCAGGAACTCCTGATAACAGCCCATCAGTACCTCTTCCGACACGGGCCGAATATCGAGCTGACCCATGTCCTTAGGTATGACCCAGTTAAGGGCCTTGCTTAGTTTTTTCTTGTCGCGGCTGATGAAGGGTGTTAAATCACCCCAGCCCAGACGGGGGAGCGGGGGCGGGGCGAGCCAGTGCAAAAACTGTAACACCGTGGGCACCAGGTCTGCGCCGCCTAGGGCGCGGCCCAGCAGGGCGGCGAAGAGCAGTCCGTAACCCACGGCCACCCCATGCGATAACGCGCCCTGGGTAGCCCCCTCGAGGGCATGGGCCAGGGTGTGCCCCAGGTTGAGCTTGCGGCGCTCATTCTGCTCGGTAGGGTCGGCCTCGACAATCTGCACCTTGACCATCACGGCGCGGGCCAGGTAGCGCTCGAGGCCCTCCCACTCCAGTGAAACCGGCGCCACGTTGACGAGCACCTCGTCACCGGCGATAAGGCCGTGCTTGAAGGCTTCCACCAGGCCCTCCTTGAAGGTTGGGGGTGGAAGGGTTCGCAGGGTCTTTAATTCGGCATAAACCCCTTCTGGGGCGTAGAACGCACCCACCAGGTTTTTGCCTTCGGGCAGGTTGATGCCGGTTTTGTTGCCCACCGAGGCGTCCACTACGGCCAGCGTGGTGGTTGGCAGGCTGATGTAGCGCACCCCCCGCAGGTAGGTGGCGGCCACAAACCCCCCCAGGTCGGTGAGGCTACCCCCCCCCACAACGTACAGGGTGGTATCGCGCGGGAGGGCCTGCTGTGCCAACCAGGACAGCACCCGAGCATAGTTCGCCAGGCTCTTTACCCCTTCGCCGCCGGGAAGGCCCAGGCTGGCGGCAATATCCAGGCGGGTGGCTACTTCCTGGGCGTAGCCCTCTACTGCCAGGTCAAAGATGATGGCCCGGGGGCCGGGAGCTTGGGGCAGCTCGAGGTCAAACCCAATATGAATCGGGTAGGGGACAGGATGTTTAATCTGTAGCTTCTGCATACTCCCACAGTCGCTCGATAATTTCGTCTATCACGTCGGAGATTCGTCGGCCATCGGTGGAAACATGGATGGTGGCCTGGCGGTAGATGGCCTCTCGCTCAGCCAGGAGCTGCTGGATGCGTTTGAAGGGGTCGGGGTTATCGAGGATAGGGCGCTGACCAGGGCGGCGGCTGACGCGCTCGAAGATGGTGCTGGGGCTGGCCCAGAGCGCCACCACCGGCCCGCGCTGCAACAGCTTCTGGCGGTTTTCTGGGTTGACAAAAGTGCCGCCGCCCAACGAGAGCACCAGATAGTCTTTCTGGGTGAGCTCGTTGACTGCCTCGGCCTCGAGTTGCCGGAAAGTCGGTTCTCCCAGGTGGCGGAAAATATCGGCCACCGAAAGCCCCATCTCGCGTTCGATGTAGCGGTCGAGGTCAATGAAGTGCAGCATCAACTCGCGGGCCAGTTCCCGCCCAATACGGCTTTTGCCTACGCCCATAAAGCCCGTAAGGGCCACCCAGGTTACGGGGCGCTCAATCTCAATCATAAGCGGGTTGGGGGCCAGCCACGAAGACGGTCTGGTGCTTTACTGGCAGCGCTCCTAATTTGATATTTGTTTGGCTTCATTGGTAAAACCTAGTATCGCAGCACCCGCTCTTTGTATCGTTCTACCCGCTCGATAAGTTCGTCCAGGGTATCGCCGCCAAATTTTTCCAGGTAGGCCTGGGCCAGCACGATGCCGACCAGAGCTTCCAGAATTACGCTGGCCGCAGGTACAGCCGTTACGTCGGAACGTTCACGGGCGGCGTCGGCGGGCTGGTGGGTGACCACGTCCACCGTGGGCAGTGGCCTCATCAGGGTGGCGATGGGTTTGAGGGCTGCCCGCACCACCAGCTCCTCGCCGGTGGTCATACCGGCCTCGGTGCCCCCGGAGCGGTTGCTCTGACGATAGTATCCCCGGCCTTGTTCCCAGTAGATGGGGTCGTGAACCTGCGAACCCAGCCTCATGGCGTTGCCGAAGCCGCTACCAATCTCCACCCCTTTGATGGCCGGGATGCTCATGACCATCTGGGCGATGCGCCCGTCGAGCTTGCGCTCCCAGTGCATCTGGGAGCCCAACCCCATCACCAGGCCCTTAAATCGCGCTTCGATAACGCCCCCCAGGGTATCGCCACTGGCCCTGGCCGCGTCCACCCGGCGGATGACCTCGGCTTCAGCCTGGGGGTCGGCCATTCGTACCGGACTGGCTTCGATGCGCTCCTTAAGGTTCCACTCAAAAGGCACTTCACTCCAGACCCCGGCCATGCCATCGACAAATGAAGCACTCTCTACCCCAAAGAACGAGAGTAACTTGTGGGCAATAGCCCCTACCGCCACCCGCATAGCGGTCTCGCGGGCCGAGGCCCGCTCGAGCACGTCTCGCAAATCTTTGTGGCCGTACTTGACCCCTCCGGCAAGGTCGGCGTGACCGGGCCTGGCCGCCGTAAGGGCTTTTTTGCGGGGTTCGTTGCCTGGGGCTGGATCCATTATCTCGACCCAGTTGCGGTAGTCGGTGTTTTTGATGACCAGCGTAACCGGAGCCCCAGTGGTACGTCCGGCCCGCACCCCGCTCATGAACTCCACCGTGTCGGTCTCGATAACCATCCGCCGTCCACGCCCATACCCGCCCTGGCGTTTTTTGAGCCAGGGGTTGATGTCTTCTACCGTAAGGGGCAGTTGGCTGGGCAGACCCTCCACAATGCCAGTAAGCTGCGGCCCGTGGGATTCTCCAGCAGTCAGAAAACGCATGAACAGAATCTAGCATAAGTAGGGGTGATGTCCAAACCACACACCTTGGGACGATCCCCAGGGAAGAAGGACAGGAAATGTCTTTGATTTGTTCTTTTCTGGGGTTCCCGCCTGAAGCGTGGGTAGCATTAGCTCGAAAAACCAGGGTGCTCCAACAATCCCCAACGGAATGATTCGGGCGGGTTCACACGAGGGTTGCACCAGGCTGCCCTTGCAAATATCGCAGGAAAAACAGAAAAGCCGGGGCGATGCCCGGCTTTTGCAGTGAAGGTGTTGTTTAGCGCTGGGCAACGTCCTTGACAATGCTGCCCGTGATGATCACGATGAGCTCATCGTCCTTGACGCTCGAGGTTCGCTGCTTGAAAAGCTCGCCCAGCAAGGGAATATCACCCAAGAGGGGAACTTTGCTTTCGGAGGTGTCGGTAACTTTTTGCACCAGGCCCCCCAGAACCACCGTCTGGCCGTCGCGGATACGCAGTTTGGAAAGGGTGGATTGCTGGGGGATGCGGATGCTGCCCGCGGGGCCATCGGCGGGGTCGCCACCGGTTTGGGTGAAGACCTCGAGCAGGATATTGCCATCGGTCGAGACCTGTGGACGTACCCGTACCAGCAACCCGTAGTCGAACTCGCGCACCGAAATCTGGCCGCCAATCGTAATTGGGATCAGCAGCCGGCCACCCACCTTAATTTCCGCACCCTTGGCTCCAGTCGTCCGGAGGTCGGAGGTGTCGGCGCCGTAGTTGTCTTCGACCAGCAGGTTTGCATCGCTCAGGCGGCGCGAGAGCTGCTGCTTTTCCAGTGCGTCCAGCACGGCCCGGATGTTGAGCGAGGCCAGGCTGCGGGTGGCGTCGAAAATCAGGTTCAGGCCGGTTGACAGGAAGCTGGCTACCAGGTTGCCCCCCGATACGGTTTCCCACTTGATGCCCAGGTTGCGGATTACTTCGCCCGATACAGCCTGCACCCGAATTTGCAGCTGCACCTGTTGCACCGGCCGATCCAGGCTAGGAATCAGGCGCTCGGCCAGGGCAAGCTGCTCGGCGGTGCCGGTGACGATAATGGTATTGGTGCGGGGCTCGGCGACCACGGTTACCTGGGGTGCTGCCGGGGCCGCGGCCTGGGCCTGTCCCTGAGTCGGTGCACCCTGGCCCTGGGCCTGGGCCGCAATGGCCTTGCCCAGCACGTCGGCCAGCTCGCTGGCGCGGGCGTGTGAGAGTGCAAACGACTTTTGTACCAGCGGAATGGTCGGCGTGGTGGTTCTGGGAACATCAATGCGTTGCAGGAAGCTAAGGGCATCGTTTACAGCGCGTGAGGGGCCGCTTATGGAGAGCACATTCTGCCCCGGCACTGCGCGCACGGTGACACCAGGCACCTCTTGCTGAACGAAGGTGGCCAGCGCCGCTGGGTCGCCCGAGCGCACCTGGTAGAACTCACGCACCGTTGGCTCGGTGGAGGGGGCAGGCTGGGCGGCTTGTCCGCGGGCCCGCTCCACAACTTCCTTGGGCCCTACCACAATTACGTTGTTGTCGAGCAGGGCGTAGGTAATGCGGCCGTCGCCGTAGGTGTTTATGAGCAGATCCCAAACCTGCCGGAAGGGTTTCTGGTCGATATCGGCAGTGACGCTAACGTTGGGGATGTCGCGCAGAATGGGGGATAGCCCCACGCTTCGGGCCAGGGCATCCAGGAGGGCTGGCAAGGGCAGGTTGATGCCAATGTTACTTACGGGTTGGTCGAAGCGTGCATCCCTGGGCAAAGTACCCTGGGCCAGCGCCAGACTCAACACCACCAGAAGAGCAAACAAACGCTTCATATTCACCGCCTAGGGGGTATCCATTGTCAGGTTCAGACTCTGTGAACCTTGTACCAAGAGGGCTTCTTTTGCGCTCAAGCTTTTGAGCAGTACATCACTACCGGGCAGGGTGCGGCCTACTGGCAGCACGATAAAACCATCCTTGCTCTGGAAGATGGCCACGCTGGTCGGGCCCAGCACCACCCCCGAGAGTTTTAGGTTTTGTTCGCGCACAAAGCGGGCTAGAGGCGTTTCCTGGGTGATTTCCTGCCCGCGGGCCAGGTTGCTTTTGGGCTCGAGCACCTGGGTCAGCCGGGCATTAATCTCGGCCCGCGCAAACTCGAGGGTGCTGCCGCTGCCTGCGGTAGCTGTGCGCGGGGTATCGGCCACATCGAGGGCCGCCGCTGCTTTAGCTGCACCATCGGTGGTATCGCTCAGCTCCCGCTCCAGAGGCGCGAGCCGGATGGGCAGGGCACCCGAGCCCAGGCTGATCGCGTTGGGCAGGCTGGCCCGGGCTGTACCCTGGGCCAGGCGGGGTTGAGCGGTAGGGGTGGACGGTGGGGTTACCCCTGGGGTGGGCCGGGTGCCGGGTAGGCTGGGGCGCGGTAGCGGTGTGGTGGGCTGGCGCACCTGAACCTGGGCGGTCTGGCGCGGGATGGGCTGCGAAGCCACCGGCGGGGTAGAGACCGGGGCCGGTTGAGTGGGCTGAGCCACGGCCGGTGCAGTGGTTTCGATGATTAAAGGCACGAAGGGGTTGGGTGGCACCGTTACCCGAGGCTGGGCCGCAACAGCCCCAGCGGTGGCTTTGTCCTGCTCCTTTGGCGGCTCTGCACGGGTGGCCTCGGTAACCAGGAAGGGTACGGGGAGTACCTCGAGGGGCCGGGCGGTGGTAAGCGGCGCCGAAGGCTCTACGGGTGCAGGGGTAGGGGTGGGTGTGGAAGGCTGTTGTGCGGTCTGAGTTGGACGAAAGAAGCCGATATACCAGGTCGCCACTGCCCCTACCAGCAGGGCTGCCACCAGGGCCACTTTGGCGGTTTGGGGCATGCGCTGGAAGAAGTTCATGGCCGACCTCCAGGCGGGGTGCCCTGGGCTGGCTGACCCTGTCCGGTATAGGTGTAGACCGTCATGGTCAGGCTGGTGTTGATGATGGGGTTGATGGCCTGAGCCTCGGTGGCGGCAGGCCCGCTGCTACCGAGGGTGAGGTTGAGGCCCGAGACGGTGGCGAAGCGCTGCAAGCCCTCGAGGTTTCGCAAAAACACATACAGCTCGGGGAAAGGCGACTCCACCTGCAAAGCCAGGTTGGTGGCTCGCACATTGGCAACCCCCTGATTATCGCCTGCTCTGCGGCTCAGGGTTCGCAAAACCACCCCACTTTCCCGGGCCGTCTGGGTCAGCGAACTCAAAACCCGACCGAGCTGTTCGGTGGGGGGTAGCTCGCGCAAAAACTGCTGCCGCTCGGCATCGAGGCGGGCGATGGTCTCGCGCAGCTGGGGCAACGCTCGCTGGGCCGCGCGGCCTCGGTCGCGTTCGACGGTAAGGCGATCTACCTCGGCTTGTAGCTCCGGTATGCGCCCTTGCAGGGGCTGAGTTACCAGGAAGTACCACATCATTCCCAGCAACAAGGCCGCCACTATGGCGACGATGGCCCACTCACGCTGGCCCATTCTAGCGAGAAGGGCTACCACTGTCTTCACCTCCTGTGGTGTTGCTGGCGGTTGTCCGGGCTTGACCAACCAGGCCGATGATGGCGTCAAAGGTGTAAAGCTGCCGCTGCGGATCCAGGCTGGCGTTCTGGAAGTTGATGCCGAAGCGCGGCGAGGTCTCGAAGGCCTCGACAAAACGAATCAGGGCGTTCTGGCCGATGGCTTCACCTTGAAGGTTGAACTCCACACTGACCGGCTTGCCGTCGTAGAGGCCGTTTTGCGCGTTGTTCTGGATTTCTTGGGGCGTGAGGGTTTTGGTGCCGATGCTACGCAGGGCCACCCCAAACCGGCGGCCTTCCCGTGGAATCTGATTGATGACCTGCGCCAGATTGTCCGACCAGGGCACAAAGCGTTCGCGTAGCTGGTTGCGTACTGCGAGGAGCTGCTCGAGTTCGCGCTGCTGCTGATTAAGGCGATTTTGCTCGGCTATGAAGGGGCGCAGCACGTCCACCTCCACCTGTAGCTGGTCGCGCTGGTTTTCCAGCGCCTGTACCCGCGAGAGGGTAGAAAGGTGGAAGAAAGCCGCGGTTCCCAGTACCGCCAGCACCACCGCCGCCGCTGCCAGACGCCACCAGCCAGGCTCGACCCGGCGGCGCAGGTTTTTGGGTAGGAGGTTGAGTTTAATCAAGCGGATTCACCCCCCGTAGAGCCAGGCCCACCGGTACAGTAAACTCCGGTGCCAGACCGCGCAGGTACTCCAGATCGAAGCGGCTCTTGTCAATCTGGATACCCTGCCAGGGATCGGCGGTTTCCAGTGGGATGCCCAGCGTGTCGGATAGGAGTGGCACCAGACTTCGCAGCTTACTGCCTCCCCCAGCCACAAAGCCCTGATCTACCCCGAGGTCGCCTACCTGCACCCGGAAGAACTCCAGGCTTCGGCGCAACTCGGTGGTAAGTTCGACCAGCACCGGGCGAATCGCATCGTACATGCGGGCCGGGTTAAAGCGCTCACGCTCGGCGTCAAAGTCGAGGAGCAGGTCTTCATCTTCGGTGGGGATGGTGGCCAGGCCGTAGTTTTTCTTGGCGTCTTCGGCGGCTAACACATCGAGGTTGAAGGCCTTCGAGATAGCAGCGGTGAAGTCTTTCCCCGAGAGGTTGATGACCCGGTTCAAAAGCAGCCGCTCACCCCGGGTTAGCACCAGCGCCGAAGTCTCGGCCCCAATCTCGAGGAACAGGGTGATGGGCTCACGGTCGGTGACCACCAGGCGGGTATTGAGGGTACGCAGACCGGCAAAGGGTTTTACGTCTATCACCAGCGGCTCCAGACCGGCGGCCTTAAGGGCTTCTACCAGGCTGGCCACCGTCTCCTGCCGAGCTGCGCCCACCACCACGTCCATTTGTTCGCCATCCGGAATGGACTCGAGGGGATCGAGCGGTGCATAGTCCAGTACCACCTCGTCAATCGGGAAGGGGATGTAGCGCTCCGCCTCCCAACGCACGGCCTCCTCCAGCTGCTTGAGGGGCATCTTGGGCACCTGTAAGGTACGGGTAATGACCGCCAGGTTGCTGGCGGCCGTGACCACATAGCGCTTGCGGGTGCGCATTTCGGCCAGCATCTCTTTGAGGACATCGGCCAGTGCGCCCGGCTCAATGATCGACCCCTCCTGGATAACCCCGGGTGGGGTGGGCCTGATGCTCAGGTTCTTCAGACTGGGGGGAGTTCCGGACAGCTCGACCATCTTGATATTGGCCGATCCAATCTCGAGGCCAAGCGCCTCGATCCTGGGTCTCAGCAACCCGCCAAAAAAATCACGCACGCTGCCCCCTTTCCCACATAAATCTTAAACTACGTGTCAGTATAACACGGTAAATCTGCGTAGCAGCGGTCATATTGCTACTCTAGTCCAGGTCTTAACCTTTAGATGGTGCATTTGCACATCCAGGCTTAATAGAATGCCAGAGGCGCGATTTTTGGCAGAAGCCAGCGCGCTATCAATTTGGGTTGGCCTTGTCCATGCCAGGGGCTTCATCTCTTGTTGCCCTTTCCTTATGCTGAACGCCCCTAGGGCACAATTTACTCAGTACAACAAAAACGGTTGCACTGGGTATTTGTGGGCACCCCCTTATACCCGATTCAAAAAGATAATCTTCAAACAAAAAGCGCTAAGAGGCTATCTTTTTGAATCCTAGAGCACACCCCTCGCTGCGCTCGGCGAAGAAAGCGTATCCCTTCGGTCGGGTTAGTTCTTCACCGTTCGGTGACGAACTAACCGAATCTGGTATTACAAAGCCCGGGCTACAGCCTCGGCAAACTGCAGGGTGGTGGCGTTGCCGCCCAGGTCGGGGGTACGGGGGCCCTCCTCGAGCACCCTGTCTACGGCGCGCTCCACCCGCTGGGCGATTTCATGCTCGCCAAGGTGCTCGAGCATCATCACCGCCGAGAGTATTGTGGCCGCCGGGTTGGCAATGCCTTTCCCGGCGATATCTGGCGCGCTGCCGTGCACTGGCTCAAACACCGCGTGCTTTGTGCCGATGTTGCCGCTGGCCGCAATGCCCAGGCCTCCTACCAGACCAGCGGTGAGATCGGAGATGATGTCTCCAAACAGGTTGGTGGTTACGATAACGTCGAAACGCTCGGGGTTGCGTACCAGCTGCATGGCGCAGTTATCGATGATGATGTCCTGGGTCTTGACCTGGGGGAAGCGAGCGGCCTCGGCCAGTACGGTGTTCATGAAGAGGCCCTGGGTCATGGGCAGCACGTTGGCCTTGTGGGCCACATGGAGCTGTTGGCGGGGGCGGCTGGCGGCCAGCCGGGCGGCGTACTCGCCGATGCGGGCGCTGGCTTTGCGGGTAATTACCGTATCGGCAATGGCAATTTCGCCATCGAGGTAGCTGCGCTCCTGTTCTACATAAAGACCTTCGGTGTTTTCACGCACCACCACCAGGTCTATTCCTGGCCTCGAGCCCGGTACCGGATGGTGCTTGGCCGGGCGCACGTTGGCGAACAGGTCTAGCTTGCGCCGCATGTAACGGATGGCCCCAAAAAAGCCCGGCACCTTTTTGCTGGGGCTAGTGGCCGCGCCGAATAGGGTGGCGTCGGTGTGGGTTACGGCCTCGAGGGTTTCCTCTGGCACCGAGATACCTATTCGCTCGAAGGTTTCCCAGCCTGCCTGGGCCTCGACAAACTCGAGCTTGAGCCCGGTGGCCTCCAGTACCAGCCTGGCTGCTGGAATCACTTCGTGTCCGATGCCGTCGCCTTCAATTAGACAGATCTTGTAGGTCTTACTCACAGTATCACCCTGGCTATTTTATATCGCCTTCACAGAGATGCCCATCGAATGCTTATACCGGATTCAAAAAGATACTCTTCAAACAAAAAACATCAAGGGGCTATCTTTTTGAATCCTAGAGCACTCCCTTCGGTCGGGTTAGTTCGTCACCGTTCGGTGACGAACTAACCGAATCTGGTAT